>JAGHTR010000001.1 GCA_018065205.1 Candidatus Colicola caccequi | reverse complement strand
TTGCATTAGCAGAAGTGGTGGCAATCACCTCTTCTGCGGTGCAATGATAAATCTCACTGAGGACCGCAGCCACATAACTCATCCATTGACTCTCATTCCGCTCCCCACGATGAGGAACAGGTGCCATATATGGTGAGTCGGTTTCTAAAACAATACGGTCCAAAGGAATACTATTCAAGTGCTCACGCAACTTGCAATTTTTAAAGGTGATAATACCACCTATTCCTAAATACAAACCCATCTGGACTAACTGCTGAGCCACTTCTTCACTACCGCTCCAGCAATGCATCACACCACGAACCCCCTTTCGATCCTTCGAAGGGGCGTATTCTTTTAATATGGCTAACGCATCTTCGGTAGCATCACGCACGTGAATCATAACCGGCAAGTCCAACTCTTCAGCCCAAGCCAACTGACGACGAAAAGCCTCATGCTGAGCGTCTTTATACGTTATGTCAAAATGATAATCTAATCCTATCTCGCCTATGGCGATGTATTGTCTCTCCTTCAATAGTTGACGCATCAGCACCAACTGCTCCTCCCAATCTTCCTTCACATTCTCCGGATGCAGACCAATCGCCGGATATAAGTACCCGGGATAACGTGCACAGACATTCCATACATCCTCTATCGAGGAAGCATCCACTCCCGGCACTAAGATAGTCTCTACTCCGCCCTCGCGCTGTTGTGCAATAAACGCATCTAAATCCTCGCGATAAGGCTCTTCATCCAAATGTGCATGTGTATCTATCATCGTCTAAATAATATACTACTATCCCCATAACTGAGGAATCTAAAATCATGACTCAAGGCATAATCATAAATCGTATGCCAATCGCCTTTCACAAACGCGCTCACCAAAAGCAACAATGTTGATTTAGGCTGGTGGAAATTAGTAATCAACTGATTCACCACATGGAACTCATACCCGGGCTTAATCATTATCTGCGTTTCTGCATGCAAGGTGTCTTGATGCGTCTCATCCAGATAATCCAATAGCCGTTGCATGCTTTGCTGCGTAGTCATCGTATGTTCGCTTTCATAAGCAACGAACTGCGGCACATGCATCTGTAACGTTTCACCAATAAAATACAAACTCTCCAAAGTCCGCATACTGGTCGTACCCACCGCCACAATGTGACCGACATTATCACGTATATCCTCTATTGCCTTGCGTGGCACAGCAATAATCTCAGTATGCATCGTATGTTGATTGGCATCCTCCGTTTTAACCGGTTGAAACGTGCCGGCTCCTACGTGTAAAGTCACTTCACTCATTCGTATTCCTCTACTCCGCAAATCATCCAAGACGGCATCTGTGAAATGCAAGCCGGCAGTGGGAGCAGCCACCGAACCCTTGATTTTGGAATACACCGTCTGATAAGTCTTCTTATCACTCTCCTCCGTAGCACGATTCAAATACGGGGGGATAGGCAACTCACCCATCGCATCCAATATCTCGGCAAAAGATAATGTCGGGTTATCCCATGTAAATTGCACTTCGTGCGTATTGCCTGTAGTGGATAATCGCTCGGCATATAAAGTAGTTGCACCAACTTGCAATGCTAATCTACCTTCTTTCCATTTCTTAAGGTTACCAATCATCGTCTTCCACGTGCAACCCGTTTGGCTACCCAGCGATAACTGATAGTCATGCGGAGCTATCGGTTCTAAGCAGAAAACCTCCACGCGAGCGCCGGACTGCTTATGGAACACCAACCGCGCTTGTATAACGCGCGTGTTATTATATACGAGTAACGAATGCGTAGGGATATACTCTCCTACATTATAAAAACGGTCCTCACTTACTTGACCGTCTTTATAGACCAATAACTTGCTATGATCCCGTTCCTGCAGCGGATATTTAGCAATCCGCTCATCCGGTAACGGATAATTAAAATCGTCTATTCTCAGTACTTCCATAGTTCTTTCACCCTATACGAATAGTCTATTAATCGTCTATGAATAGTCTATTAATCGTCTATTAATCGTCTATTTAGCACCCTATCTATATTTACTTTCTTCAGCATCGCCTAAAAGGCTGATATAACTCTCATATCTCGATAGCGCAATACGTCCCTCTTCAACCGCCTTCACTACCGCGCAACCGGGTTCGTTGAGATGGATACAGTTGCCATACTTGCACTCACGCCCCACCTGAAAAATCTCCCGGAAGTAATGGCTGACTTCGTACTTATCCATCTCTACCCCACCAAATCCTTTCACGCCCGGAGTATCGATGAGCCAGCTGCGCTGGCCGTTGAGAGTGGAGAGTTTAGAGTTTAGAGAGGGCAGAAGATACATTTCCGAGAAGGTAGTTGTATGCATGCCCTTATCGTGGGATGTAGATATAATGCCGGTGCGTGTTTTTTCCTCACCAAACAATGCATTCAGTAACGTTGATTTACCGACACCGGAATTACCACTCAATAATGTTGTCTTGCCTTGCAACAAAGCGCAGATTTGTTCTATATCCCTTGGGTTCCTTGTTGAAATAGCCATCGTTGTGTAGCCTAATGCTTCATACAACCCTTGCCACTCTGCTACCGTCTGCCGTTCCTGCTCATTCATTAAGTCCATCTTGTTAATCACCACAACGACGGGCACTCGATAGGCTTCTGCGGTAGCTAAAAAACGGTCAATGAAGGTGAGCGACGTAACAGGATGATTGACTGTCACCAAAAGCAACACTTGATCTAGGTTAGTGGCTAAAATATGCGCCTCCTTACTCAGATTAGTGGAACGACGGATGATATAATTACGTCGCGGTTCAATCGCCTTAATCCAATTGGTACCATCCCCTAACATCTCCACTTCCACATTATCTCCCACTGCCACCGGATTGGTAGTACGAATACCACGAATACGGAAATTACCCTTTACATGGCACTCCCGCGTCTGGCCGTCCTCCATGAGCACAGCAAAACTGCTTCCCGTTGATTTAATTACCAATCCTTTCATACTAAAATGCTTCTGTTGCCGTGAAATAGAAACTGTACGAACTGCGGTCGCTCCAACTCTTATCTATATTATTTCGTGCCACATCAAATCGCACATTCACATGCGTTTTACTGATGGCCAATCGTAGTCCTAACCCATAGCCCACCTTGGGCGTAGACCAATTCCAATGGTCCGTGTTATATACATCACCAACTCCTGCAAAAACAACACCACGCAATAGGCTAAAAATAGGGAATCTTAACTCGCCCTGCACAGCCCATAACACATTATCCCTAAACATATTTGTTCTTAATCCTCTCACTAAATCATCCCCGCCCAATGTCGGTAACATCTGAAATGGAATGGCTGCTGAATTACCATCCGACAGAGCCGCCATAGCGCGTACCTGATACGCAAAAACGAGCGAACGTTGGATGCGCTTAAATTCCGTCATCTCACCTTGTGGTTTCCACAATGTCACATAGTGACGGAAATCCGCATCTAATTTTACTAACCTACAATCAGCGCCTAATTTAGGTTCATAATATATGCTATTCCATTTGAAGAATAATCCCTTAGTTGGGAACTGCGTATGGTTACGTGTGTCGTGTTGAGCCACCAAGCCTACACCCCACATCATCGTCTGATCCGGTCCCATATAAGTAGGATCTTTACTAACCAAGTTATGTTTCTCCCATAACAGATCCATCGTGGGACCGACCGACCAGTTACGGGCTAAACGCACCATGGGTTGCAGGTTGACAGTCAATCGTTTTGAATCGTATTTTCTACTATCTTGTACAGTATTCCCTCTGCCATAGTACACGTCCGGATAATCACGGTAATGCACACTATATTTCAGCATCCATGGCGTAGCGCCCGGCATATATAACGTACCACTACTATGCAAATACCATTGGTGACGCAACGTATATGCACCAAGCACTAATAACACCGACGGGGTTTGCTCATCCTTGATGCGAAAATTACTCTCAAGCCCTAAGCCAAATTGCCAGTCTGTCTCCGGTGCATAACCCGGATAAACCATACCAATGACCGGCCATTCCAATACGCGGTCTATGGTCAGTTTGTCCTTGGCATGCATTGTTAAGCACACCAAGGACATTAAACCCAATACTATGTATTTCTTAACCGCCACTTATACGGTCATTATCTCTTTTTCTTTCTTAGCATAGACCTCGTCAATACGAGCTATGTACTTGTCATGCAGTTTCTGCACTTCGGATTCAGCATCTTTCTCGGCATCCTCCGGAAGCCCTTCCTTAATCTGCTTTTTGAGCAACTCAATAGCATCACGACGGGCATTACGTACGCTCACTTTAGCATTCTCGGCCTCGCCCTTACACTGTTTAGCCAGTTCGCGACGACGCTCCTCCGTCAATGGAGGGATAATGAGACGAATGCACTCACCATTGTTATTGGGAGCCAAACCGATATTTGAATTAATCAGAGCACGCTCAATAACAGAAAGCATATTCTTCTCCCACGGTTGGATCTGAATAGTACGAGCATCAGGAGTGGTAATCGTACTGACATTGGCGAGTGGTGTCATGGCACCATAATAATCCACTTTAACCGGATCTAAAATGCGAGCATTAGCTTTACCTGCACGGATATGTGCTAAAGCATCATCCAAGTACATGACAGCGGCCTCCATATTGTCGGAAGCATCGCCTTGAATTTTCTTAGGTTCAATCATGATTGTTTATTAGTTTATAGGTAAATGTTATGTATTCTGTAGATTTAGGGTTTAACCAACGTTCCTATCTTCTCCCCGGCAATCACTTTCTCCAGATTGCCAACCGTATCCATATCAAATACATAGATAGGCATGTTGTTTTCCTTGCACATGCAGATGGCTGTGAGATCCATCACTTTTAGACCTCTATTTAGCACCTCGTCATATGTAATCTCTGTGAACTTAGTAGCCGTCTTATCTTTCTCCGGATCAGCCGTATAGATGCCATCTACGCGAGTACCTTTCAGCATCACATCAGCCTCTATCTCAATGGCGCGGAGAGCCGATGCTGTATCCGTTGTAAAATACGGGTTGCCTGTACCACCTGCCATAATGACTACATTGCCTTTTTCAAAAAGACGCAGTGCCTTAGCCTTATTGTAATAGTCGCCAATGGGCTCCATTCGTACAGACGTTAACACGCGAACTTTCTGCCCTTTAGCCTCTAGTGCAGAAGATAAAGCCAATGAATTGATGACCGTAGCTAACATACCCATTTGATCGCCCTTAACACGATCAAAGCCGGCACTCTCGCCACTTAATCCTCGGAAGATATTTCCTCCACCAATTACAATACCTACCTGTACGCCCTTATCGGCTAAGGCCTTAATTTGGGTGGCATATTGGTTGAGACGAACCGGATCTATGCCATATCCCTGCTGGCCCATCAAACTCTCTCCGGAGAGCTTCAATAAGATTCTTTTATACATAGTTTTTTCTATTATCTAGATTACTAGTTTACTAGTTTTCTAGGTTATACCATGAAGCATACATGGCGTAGTTGTTGGCTATCTTTTCGTTAATCTCTGCTGTTTGCTTAGGATCAGCCTTCTTGATAAACTTAGCCGGCACACCTCCCCAAATCTCATAATCACCAATCTGGGTGTTCTTCAGCACAAGCGCTCCGGCTGCAACAATAGCCCCCTTGCCAACATGCGCTCCATCCAATAATGTGGCTCCCATGCCAATTAGGGCGTAGTCATCTACATCAGCACCATGAATGGTGACATTATGCCCTACAGAGACATAATCACCTAACGTGATTGTTGATTTTTGATACAGTGTATGCAACACCGAACCATCCTGTATGTTACAATGCTTACCAACGATGATGGTATTTACATCACCTCTCAATACACTATTGAACCATAAGGATGTGCCTTCTCCTATCGTCACATCCCCTACCACGGTGGCGTTATCCATCATGATAACGCCGTCCGCGATACGAGGTGTCAGTATTTCGCCATTGCGATTGATTGTTTTAATCAAAGCCATCTTAACGTGCTACTCTTAAAAGCTTCCAGCACTTAGCGTGCTGCGATAATTGCTTCAAATTTTTCTGCTACCAAAGCTGCGCCTCCAATCAAACCACCGTCGATATCCGGGCAAGCAAATAACTCAGCAGCATTTTTATCATTGCAACTACCACCATATAAGATTGTGGTATTTTCTGCTACCTCAGCGTTGTAGTTCTTAGCCACCAGCGAACGGATGTACGCATGAATTTCTTGAGCCTGAGCAGGAGTTGCGGTTAAACCGGTACCAATAGCCCAAACCGGCTCGTAAGCCAATGTAATATTAGCCCACTCTTCTGCCGTCAAGTTGAAGACAGAACCCTTCAACTGAGCCTCTACTACCTCGTTCTGCTTGCCGGCTTCACGCTCTTCCTTAACTTCACCAATACAGAAGATAACCTTTAGTCCATTAGCCAATGCTAATTTAACTTTCTCGGCTAAGATAGCATAATCTTCGTGGTAATAAGCACGACGCTCCGAGTGACCCAAGATGCAGTATTCTGCTCCGGTAGATTTTACCATCTCGGCACTAACTTCTCCTGTGTAAGCACCTTTTTCCTTGTCTGCGCAGTTCTCTGCAGCCACTTTGATTGCTGAACCCTTCAACAACTCAGCCACCGTAGCCAAATGAATGAAAGGCGTGCCGATTACAACAGCACATTTGGGGTTCTTGACATCTTTCTTTAATTGATTGGCGAGTTCAACGCCTTCTTGCAGGGTCTTGTTCATTTTCCAGTTGCCTGCTACCATTTTTACTCTCATTTGTTCCTTAAATT
Organism: Candidatus Colicola caccequi; assembly: GCA_018065205.1. Classification (GTDB taxonomy): domain Bacteria; phylum Bacteroidota; class Bacteroidia; order Bacteroidales; family Paludibacteraceae; genus Colicola; species Colicola caccequi. The sequence goes on along the minus strand of JAGHTR010000001.1, from coordinate 11,370 downwards.
ATATTTGTTAATAATTGTTCCTTCTTCTATCTCTACAATACCCGGATTGGCACGAACGATAGTCTTTAATGTAACCGGATCACACGTACAAATAGGATACTGCGCCTGAGTCTCTGCCTTAAACGTTTCAATATCCAAACTGCCACTACCCGTTACGGCATAGAAAGCACGGCCTTCCATCTGCGCTTGGTCATACAAGGCATTCAGTTTATTCATCTGCTGACGGTCAGCCTTATTCAAATCGTACATCACAGCCAACACTATCGGTTGTTCACTCTCTAAAATATCATAGGTTATATCGTCATAGTTTTCATCCAATATCTCAAAGTCATGAATAGGAGGTTCATAGCCTTTTTTAATCAGTGTACTGTTTTGACGCACAAAAGTCCAAGTCGAATCACCATGAGGATAGTTTTCCAAAGTAAATTCTTGCTCTACGCCATCCTTGGCATACACAAAAGTAATCTCATATTGATCGGCCTCAGCATCCTCAGGATACTCCATCAGCGATGGAATGAAGTTACCTACCTTATACGGACGAAAATCCCAGATAGGCAGATGATGCAGATTATACATCATAAATCCACCAACTATCATTGCAGCTACCAACGCCATTACTCCTTCCATCCAACCACGCCATGTTGCAGGGATAGCCTTACGACAAAGCAATAACAATACCACCAAGGTCAGTAGCACAATATTCTTCCAAAAAGTTTGCCAATTAGTCAATACCAACGCGTCGCCAAAACATCCGCAATCGGACACAGGGTTAACCAACGCGATATACAATGTCAATGGCGTCATCACTAAATAGAAGGCCAAACTTAACCAACTGGTCCATTGCGTCTTTACATTCCATAACATGCACCAGCCTAAGATAAACTCCACGGCAATCAAAATAATAGCCGCAGCCCCTGCCAAAGGCAGTAAGTCCATGAACCAACCTCCAAAGGCCTTTAGATAATCCTCAATCTTGTATGTCGTTCCTAATGGATCCACCGCCTTAACAATGCCGGAAAATAGGAACGTCAAGGCCAACAACGTGCGGGCTATTGAACCAACTATATGTTTAAGCTTTTCCATTTTTCTCCATCAATTGAATTAAGTAGAACACGGCATAGTTGAGCATATCAAAGTAATTGCCGTCGCAGCCTTCCGAAATGAGAGTTTGATGGTCATGCGAAGCAATTGACTTATTACGATTGATCTTAGTCAAAATGATATCCGTCAAACTGCTACCAAACATATCTCGCCAAGCCTCTCCGTAATCGTGATTCTTCTTAAGCATCAGATCCTTTGCCTCTTGGATATACTCATCGTATAACTGCGTAACCCGCTCTGCAGACATGTCAATATCATCTGCAAACCCTTGACGCAATTGAATCAATCCAATGACGGAGTAATTAACAATAGCCATCAACTCTCCTTCTATACTATCTCCCACCATATTGACACCGGTAGTCTCTATCTCACGAATACGCTTCGCTTTAATAAAGAGTTGATCGTTAACTGTCTGCACGCGCATGATGCGCCACGAGGGACCATAGTCCTTCATTTTCAGGACATATACTCGTCGGCAACGGGATATGACCTCATCGTATTCTTCGTTTGTCTTCATCATAATCTAATCATTTCTTCTAATTCTTCCAAAGTCACTTGTTTCTGTTCACCGGTAAGCATATTCTTGAGCATCATCGTTCCATTCGCCATTTCATCGCCTCCTACGATGGCCACCCATGGAATCTGCTTAGCATCGGCATACCCCATCTGTTTCTTCATCTTTGCCGGTTCGGGATACACTTCCACACGGATATTATGCTGGCGTAGCGTTCGAGCCTTGGCCTCGGAATAACGAATTTCTTCTTCTCCAAATGCTGCAAACAGCACTTGCGTTTGCTCCAACATACTATTTGGATATAAGTTTAATTCGCATAGGCAATCATAAATACGATCTGCACCAAATGATATTCCTACGCCACTCACGCCAGGCAATCCAAAGATACCGGTCAAATTATCGTAGCGACCACCTCCGGTGATAGAGCCCATCTGCACATCCAATGCCTTCACCTCAAAGATAGCTCCGGTATAGTAGTTCAATCCACGTGCCAAAGTCAAGTCTAACTCAACCGGAAGAGCAACCTGTAAGTCCTTGACCATCGACAATATCTTTTGTGTTTCTTCCACGCCTAAGCGACCTGTCTCACTGCTCACTAACAGTTGCCCCATTTGCTGCAATTTATCTTCATTACTGCCAGTCAGTGCTAAAATCGGTTGCAATCTGTCCACAACTTCATCACTCAGTCCTCGCTCTTTCAGTTCCTCATTCACTTTCTCCAAACCAATCTTATCCAACTTGTCAATGGCCACCGTAATATCCATCATCTTATCCGGCGCACCTATTACTTCAGCAATGCCTGCCAATATCTTACGATTATTCAGATGCAGACGCACGCGCATACCGAAACGGCGATACACTTCCTCCACGATTTGAATCAGTTCAACTTCACTCAGCAACGATTCGGAGCCTATCACATCTACATCACATTGATAGAACTCTCTATATCTACCCTTTTGCGGACGATCTGCACGCCAAACCGGTTGAATTTGGAATCGACGGAAAGGGAATTGCAATTCATCCTTATGTTGCACTATAAACCGCGCAAAAGGAACTGTTAAATCATAACGCAAGCCCTTTTCCGGAGCCTCATTGGCTTTTTCTCCACTATTCTGTATGCGGAAAAGTAATTTATCTCCTTCTTCCCCATACTTACCCATCAACGTGGACATCAACTCCATTGCCGGAGTCTCAATCTGCTGATAGCCATACAATTTAAACACCGAACGAATCGTGTCAAAAATATAATTTCTACGGGCCATCTCCAATGAATTGAAATCCCGCGTTCCCTTAGGTATATTTGGTTTTTGTATCATAATTCTAAACTTTCAATTTTAGACGATTAACGATTTTTTCCGTTGCTCCCAACTCACTCTCCACATATTCCTTGGCAGCTTGCCCCATACGTACACGACAATCAATCGCTTCGTCCATCCGCTGCTTAAACTCCCTATAGTCATTCACGCTATAGGACGCGCCAGCTGCAATTAGTCCCTTTGCCTCACGGAACTTTTGGAACTTAGGACCAAATAGCACAGGAATGCCATATACAGCCGCCTCTAATGTATTATGAATACCCTCTCCGAAGCCTCCACCTATATAAGCCACATCAGCATACTTATAAATGCTACTCAACATCCCCATAGTATCCAACAGCAACGTACGGGTATGGCTTATATTTTCTAACGTAGCACGTGTATAACGCACTAAGTTCCCTTGCCATAACTCAAAGATAGTATGCAAATGCTCTTCATGAATCTCATGGGGCACTAAAATCAGCTTCACATCCTCTCGCTCTGCCACATATCGAGACAACATTTGTTCATCTTGTGGCCATGTACTACCGGCTACAATAATCTTATAAGTCTGTGGATTTGCTTCTAACAAAGAATGACTATCACGAAATACTTGAGCCAATTCGATATCCTTACTTTGTTTGGCAATAGCCATAACCCTATCAAAACGAGTATCTCCCGCCACCTCTACATTTGTTATTCCGTATTGATTCAATAATTTCTGTGAAGCCTCGTCCTGCACAAACATCACTTCAAAACAACGCAACAACCTCCTATACCACCCTCCCCACGGCTTAAAGAAAATCTGGCTTTTACGGAAGATAGCAGCAATCACATAAGAACGTATATTACGTTTCATTAGTTCCTTCATATATGCCGGCCAGAACTCATATTTAGCAAAAATCGCCATTTCCGGTTTTACCAAGTCTAAGAACCGTTTAGCATTCCGCCGAGTAGCGAACGGCAAGTAGGCCACTTTATCTGCCAAAGCATAGTTCTTACGCATTTCATAACCGGACGGAGAAAAGAAAGTCAATAAGATTTTATAATTATTGACACCCTTGGACTCTTTTAATCTTTCGATAATTGGTCGTGCCTGCTCAAACTCCCCTACCGAGGCTGCATGAAACCACAACCATTTGGCATTATCCCCATCACCTTCACGAATAGATTTCAGCTCAGACCATACGGCCTTTTGCCCCTCGACTAACTTCTGCGCTTTCTTATGTCCGAAAAGGGCAACTAAACGAACTACCCAAAAATATAGACGCATAATTTTGTATATTTACAATTTCGCGTGCAAAATTACTAAAAAAATATGAGATTCGCAATTTTTTATCAAGAATTTTGCATATTTCAATATTTTTTTGTACCTTTGCAGCGAATTATCATAATTATTAGTACATTACGATTAATAGATATGCAATTTATTGGAATTATACCGGCACGATATGCATCTACTCGTTTTCCTGGTAAACCACTCGTAGATATATGTGGTAAAACCATGATTCAACGGGTATATGAGCAGGCTAAAAAAGCGTTAGACATCGTTGTCGTAGCTACGGATGACCAACGCGTATATGATACTGTTACGCATTTTGGCGGAGAAGTGGTTATGACTCGCGCTGATCATAAATGTGGCACGGATCGATGCTTGGAAGCATACCAAAAAGTAAAAGCCGAATTAGCCTTATCTGACCAAGAGACTGTGATTATTAACATACAAGGTGATGAACCATTTATCCAGCCTAGTCAAATTGATGCTATCAAGAGTTGCTTCCCTACCGAAATTGCCACATTGGTAAAACCATATACCACCGAGGACAGCATAGAGGATTTAGAGAATCCCAATACCCCCAAAGTAGTTTTTTCTGCCGTAGACCATCATGCCGTTCTTTTTTCGCGCAGCGTCATTCCTTATCTAAGAAATATAGATAAAAAAGATTGGTTAGCGCAAGGCAAACATTACCGCCATATCGGCATGTATGCCTATCGCGCAGACATCCTATCCCAAATAACCCAACTGCCACAATCCGACATGGAAAAAGCGGAAAGCTTAGAGCAATTACGTTGGTTGGAGAATGGATATCAAATCAAAGTTGCTGTTTGTGAGACCTATTCAATGGGAATAGACACTCCGGCGGACCTTGAACAAGCAATCAATTATTTGAAAGATAAAATTTAATAATATTAACCTTAAAAAGATTTCAATTATGAAGGAAAACACCCCAACGCCCCACAATGGGGCCAAGTATGGCGAAATTGCCAAAACGGTTATTATGGCAGGTGACCCACTGCGTGCAAAACTGATGGCAGAACGTTTTTTAACAGATGCCAAACTCGTTAACAACGTGCGTGGAATGATGGCATTTACCGGTAAATACAATGGTAAAGAAGTGACCGTAATGGGTCATGGTATGGGTATCCCATCCATCGCTATTTATACGTACGAACTATATAATTTCTATGATGTAGAAACAATCATCCGCGTAGGTAGTTGTGGTAGTCGCCAGATGTATGTTAACCTAGGTGACATAGTGATTGCACAAGGTGCATGTACCGATAGCAACTATGGCGATCAGTTCCAATTGCCGGGACATTATTCTTGCATCGCTAACTTCGACTTATGCCGTCGTGCTGTAGACGCTTGTGAGAGATTAGGATACAAATATCACGTCGGAAACGTCTTCTCCGCAGATGTATTCTATAGTGAGGATCCTCGCAAACAAAACTGGACTAAAATGGGTGTATTAGCTGACGAAATGGAAGCTCCGGCTCTCTATATGAATGCTGCTCGCACCAATAAAAAAGCCTTGGTTATTTGCACCGTTAGTGACCATATCCTAACCGGTGAAGCTACCACTGCCGAGGAACGCCAAAATACATTCACCAAAATGATGGACGTAGCTTTTAGCCTTATTTAAACGAATTGACGGATAGTGAATAAACGGTTAATCATTGTCGCTACCTGCCTGCTCTCTTATGCAGGACTGGTAGCGCAGACATGGGAAGAGGCGTGGGCCGGCACTCAACCAACTGGAACGCAGTACAATGCGGCTCCCGTTGTGCAGTATGCATCCCCTGCTCAACCTCAACAAACTACTGCCACCCAGAATGACAGCAAAGGTCATCTCTTGGGACTTAGTGGTGGATTGATGGTGCATGCCGGATATGCTTTTGCTAAAGACAAAAGTACAATGTACCACAACCCCAATCTTAGTACAAGTGGAAAATATGATGGAATGTCGCTCGGAGCAAGTGTTTCCGTACGCGTTCATCTCATCTCGCATCTACACGTTGGAGCAGAAGCCGGAGTAAGTGTTATTCCTCTATCAAAGGATGGCAGCCGAGTAACAAGTGCTTGGGGTGGTGCTTTCTGTGATTTCTATTGGAATGTGAAGAAAGTGCAACTATTAGCAGGGGCGATGCTTGGCGGAGGAAATGTGGGACGTTTATACGTATCGGATGCTGTAGAAAAAGACGGAATCACTTATAGTAACACCACGTACGTGCGCACGCCTTATTTCCTATTAGACCCATATATAGGCGTTGAGATCCCTGTGGCTAAACGCGTTGCTATACTCGTCAAACTGGACTACATGCTGCCCTTCGGCAAGAAGAGCGAAGGAGTTAGAATGACAGAGTCAATCAAAGAGACGATCAAATGGAACAACTTCCTGGAACCAAGTGGTCCAAGATTGCATATAGGTGTAATGTTTGGAAGCCATTAGCGACGCTGACGCACGGCTTCATAAAGCATGATGCCTGCGGCTACACTAACATTCAAACTTTCAATGGTACCGATTAGGGGAATACGAACCTGATCGGTACATTGTTTTAGATTGGCCTCGTATATACCCTTGTCTTCACTACCCATCACAATAGCCAATGGAGAACGCATATCAGTTTGGGTATAATCATGCGTGGCGTGCTCGGTAGCTGCTACAATATTCAGTCCCGATTCGCGCATGAACTGCAATGCATTCTGCATATTATCTACCTTACATACCGGCAACGAATGCAATGCTCCCGCCGAGGTCTTAACGGCATCACCATTAATTGCCACCGCTCCATGCGTACCAATAACTAATGCCTGTGCTCCTGCACAAACACACGTACGGGCTATGGCACCAAAATTACGAACATCCGTCACATTATCCAATACCATAATCAATGGTGTCTGACCCGATTCAAAGATGGTAGGAATCAAATCTTCTATGCGATAAAACTCAATGGGAGATAAAAAAGCTATCACACCTTGATGATTCTTATCCGTAAACTGATTGAGTTTTTCTACCGGCACACGTTGTACATTAGCCATTAATTGACCATCGGAGGTGGTGAGCTTGGCCATTAACTCTCGTGCAATGGTTGAAGACATATCGCGGCGCAAAAGCACTTTATCTAATGTCTTACCGGCATCCAATGCTTCAATCACCGCCCTAATACCAAAAATCATCTCTTTTTCCTTAGGACGACGCGTAGCATAGTCCTTATGCTCTGTCCGTGATTTGCTTCTAAATGATTGCGAAGAATTAGTATTGTACATAGTCTTTATTTATGCAAATAAGTTAGATTCCAGTTCCAGAATCGGGTAGATTCTATCTTGGGAACTACACACAAGAGCCCAGCAGTAGTCACTACACCAATAATAGAACCACCAAATATATCTTCTAAAAAATGTTGACTCAAATAAATTCGAGAATAAGCTCCTATCACCGCTAACACAAAGAACACAAGGTTAATCCACCATATATAACATTTGCATCGCGGTTGATTATTACGCATAGCCAACCTATCAATTACGAGAATGGCCAATGTCATCATTAATGCAAAAAAAGTGATTGTATGCCCACTCGGGAAGGAATAAAAGCGACTCAACTCCACCCCATCTACAAAGGGCAATTGAATATCCGGACAATGTAACTCAAAGAACCGATATGGCCGATCCGTATCTGCCCAATGCTTAATACCCTGCCCAATCAAGCCACTCAACAGCACATCTGTCAGCAAGAATGATGCCCAACCGGACTTATAAAACAATAAGCCCGCTACAATCACGTATGGCACCCACTCACCCACATACGTGTAATAACGAAAGAAAAAATCACCACAAGTCGTATGGCACTGATTGAGCCATAAATGGGTCTGCACTTTGTCATAAGTCAATAACACATACCCAACCACCATGGCGAGTATGAGACTCATAATCAAAAAAGGCAAACTATATCGAATCCACTTATTCATGCACCAATTGACCTAATACAGAAAAGATTTGTCCACCGCGCACCACATATAATCGTCCATTGATATACATTTTCTTGGGCATGGCAGTTGTGCTAACATGATCCAATGCCGATGCAACCTCAAAAGCGGCAGTATAAACCTGACTACCGGAATTAGTAACCGTAACAATTCTTGGATTATCCGTATTATGATCCTCCTTCCATTCTACAAACTGATACCCATCATCCGGCACGGCTATCAATTCCACTTCTGATCCATAGTCATATTTGCCACCACCTATCACAATTCCTCCCTTATCTCCCTCTACAGCCGTCTTAATTTCGTATTGACGAATCGAATAAGTGTAAGATAAGACGGTATCTTGCGTTAATTTCAATTCATGAGTCATGGTCTGAACCCCATCACTCCAACCATCAAATTTATATCCGGTTACAGTGCCGGCCTTAAGTGTAATCGTAGTACCGACATCAAATGACTTAACCTCACCACTAGCCACATTCTCATTATTGATTTTCAGTTGGCCTTGGGTATAGTTAACCATCACCATCGCTTGTTTTGCTCCGTCTTCCGCAAAATATGCCTCCAATAGCAAGTCCTCTGTCACTTTTATCTTGCGTGGATTATCCTTATTGCCATCTGACCACATCGTGAAGTGATATCCGGGATCAGCAGTAGCCGAAATAGTTACCTCTTCATTGTAAGCATAATCGCCACTACCGCTTGCCGTTCCTTTAGCTCCGGGAGCAACCACAACTTCCAAATGATACACCTTTTCCTTTGTTCCTAATGTTACCGGCACCTCATTACTTACCCAGCCTCCGGCTGCAGTAACACGATAATAGAGTTTGGCACCGGGTTGTACAGGAAGATGAAGACCTGTTTGAGCACCTTGCGCAATAGTTTGTGGATAACCTGTTACACTATTCAATTTTTCTTGGGGATAATCTTCAATGATGTATAATTCTTGCATACATGCACGCTTGGTCGTAGCCCCTCCCACTGATAAAATCTTGACCTTTGTGGTATTTTTGGGCAGAGTATAGACATAGATTTGCTCATCACGACGAATATCCGTAATGCTGGTATCTGCTTTGGTGTGATCATTGAGGAAAATGTCCAATTGAGCCGCTGTAGCCGTAGCATATTGACTGGCGCGGAACACCAATTGGGAAGGCTTATTCAGCGTAAAATCATGTATCTCTAACCAAGCATCCGTAGTACCAGATCCCATCAAAATAGAACTCTTGCCTTGAGATTGCATCTTTTCACTGGCAAAACCGTGCGGGTCATCGTTGAGGATGTTTTTAGTCAGTGCCGGAAAACTAATAATAGTATCACCACTCGTTCCTATTTCACGTTTGGTATAAACATCAATCTTGTATTCTCCTGCATAAAAATTATTCCAACTTGCCACAAAATAATCGCTGCATACGTCTTGAGCCGGATATGCCTCAAACAAGTTATTCTCTTTTTTAGGAGTATAAGAAGGATCTTGCGTACATTGCAACTTACTAAAATCAACATTGGCTCCTTTCTTCTCTCCCCAAATATACTCAACTAATTCAGGATAGTCTATATATGGATTACGATTGTGCTGAATGGAAGAAATCTGGTCTGCACGGTCTAACTCCTTTTGACTAACAGGGTCTAAACGATGCCACTTCAGTAACACTTCCGTCAGCCATGGTTTGAACTCCAAATACGAATCATTATCCAAATACTCCTTGGCCACATCTGCCCACACTAAATCTTCGTATGCCGTAACGATATAGAAATATGCTCTGGCGAAATCGCCTTTGTAGCAATCGGCCGGTTCAAAGCAGCACCATCCATACTTGGAGGATTTAGCATTATCCATACGGAAAACACCATTATTAAACTTATCACCTTTTTGCACTTCTCCCGGAGGAAAATTACTTTTGTTACCATTAGCCTGCTTATCCGAAGGATTTAAGTGATACAAATCACACCATGCCGCATTTTCAATAGCCCCCCACCATGATTTAGGGAAACAATGCTCTATCTCCACGTTACTTGCCGATTCACCACGCTTATTAGTGAAGGAGCGACGCGTATTCGAATACATATCCCAAATGGAGCCATCCGAACGACGATCCGTTACAGGAAATGCTTGCCATGTTCCATATGCCTCCAAATCTCCGGGACGGCATATCGTATCTCCTTTGTGATACAACACTCCCCAAACAACAGTATCTTTCTTGGCAATTTGAGTGGAGGTGTGGTATTCGTTTGAACCATAACGATAACGCTCCCCTCCCTTGACCGTTTGCGACAATGCAGTCTTAAGAGCAGCGTCTTTCTTACCATCACAAGCATTGTAATAACCTACTGGAATGGCTTCTGCCCACATCATAACCGACATGGATAATAAGGTTAAAAGGAATAAATGTTTTTTCATGGTAGTATAAATTTGTGTTATTTCTTAGATAGTGCAAGCAATAAATTCAGTGCCACATACCATAGCACAACAGCTGCTCCTGCAAAAAGAGCAAACTCCATATGATCGTAATGAATAGCCTTTAATATACATACCGCCACTAATACAACCACACCTCTGATAAAGATGAATTTGTCCCAATTGTCCTTCCAAGTGAAATTGTGGAACTTAAGACTAAAGAATGGAATTTCGGCCAATAGTAGATAACAACTTAAAAAACTCAATGCCACCAATACCCATGGCATCCAAGCAGCAGTCATCATCTGATAAGGCATACAACAAAGCGATGCCCAAAAGATAGCATTAGCAGGAGTCGCTAAGCCAATAAACGAAGACGTTTGACGTTCATCCAGATTAAACTTACCTAATCGTAATGCCGAAAAAGCAGCCATAATCAGTACGATTAAACTCCACCACCCAATTAATGGACGGAGATAACAACTGAGCATCATAGACGGAGCTAAACCAAAAGTAATATCATCCGCCAATGAGTCCAATTCAACACCCATCTTATTACCTATGCCTAAAGCACGAGCGGTCATGCCATCAAAGAAATCAAAGAAGGCCCCTAATAAAATAAGACCAAATGCCCCAACATAGGCCTCTTGTGTAGCCATTAATGTTGCTACTGCTCCACATAACAAATTACTGCAAGTGAAAAAATCAGGAATAATGCGTTTAGCGTTCATAATTTACGTTGTACAATTAATGTGATTAATATACTGGGAATACAACAAAACATCACCATCCAAAAG
>JAGHTR010000175.1 GCA_018065205.1 Candidatus Colicola caccequi | reverse complement strand
TTGCCCTTTGTGTCAGGAAAATGATAACCTATATCGCGCATCGCTGCTGCGCCGAGTATGGCATCGCATAACGCATGAATAGCCACGTCAGCGTCCGAATGACCCAGCAGCCCTTTATTATGGGGCACCTCAATCCCCCCTAACCACAAAGTGCGGTTAGGGGCAAATTGATGTACATCATATCCGAATCCGATTCGCATTATTTCTTATTATTAACCAAGTCCTTGATACCATAGAGGTCGAAACCAAGCGTAAAACGCATCGTTTGATCCAATGGGTTCGAACTTGCGGTTGCAATGCAATAAGCAAAGTCAAAGCGAACAATAGAGAGTTTGAAACCGGCACCAACCGTTACATAACGACGGTTACCCTTGTTCTTGTCTTCGTGGCTATAACCTAAACGACCAAAGAACTGACGGTTGTAACTATACTCCAAACCAACACCCCAACGCATTTCGTTGAACTCTTCCTTGGCTCCACCGGGGGCATCGCAGAAGGACTGCCACCATCCCTTAGGAGAAGATACCTTGGAATATTCGCGGGAAGTCTCGTCCCAAGCATATTTGCCGTCCTCGTCTGTTCTACTTGGATCTCCGCTGGCGAACTTAGAATAGGTGCTTGGCACTAACAGACGGCTGCACTCTACACTGGCCATCAAGCGGTTGTAGTTATCAAACGGAATTTCATAACTGGCACCGATACGCATTGTTGCAGGAATGAAGTTTTGAGTGTCACCCTTGTCGTAACTCATCTTACCACCAAGGTTTGCCAAGGTGAAACCTAAAGCAAAATGACTTGTTCCCATCGGTAACTCAATCGGTTGACGATAGTACAACGAGATGTCGGCTGCAAATGTCCATGCCGGATACATCTCTTGTGCCGTACCTCCTGCAGATTGGTTAATACCGTTGTTCAAGTCCGAGTACATAAAGCGCAACGTAGCGGCCATAGATACATATTCGTGTAACTTACGCGAATAAGCAATGTCTAATGCCCATTCATTCGGTTTGGCTTCAGCAAAAGTAGAAGGATCTAAATCCGAATAATTGCTATTGAAACCATTAGGAATCAACGCTACTTTACCCATTGAGAAATAGGTAAACGATGCCGAAATAGCCTGCTTGTCATCAAAACGATAGAAACCGGTCAGATAAGCTAGGTCAATGTCACCAACCAGTTTACGCAACCATGGCGTGTAACTGGCACTAATACCACCGCGTTCATCAATAAAAGCGTACTTTGCTGCGTTCCAGAACTGTGAGTTCATGTCAGGCGTGGTTGCTGCACCAATGTCACCCATACCGGCAGCATGTGCATCCGGTGCAATCGTCAGGGACGGCATAGCCGTAATAATTGGATTGGGATTGTGAAGCGTGTAAGCCATCGCATTAATCGAAATGGCTACAAGAGCCGCAAGGCTCAGAATAGTTTTTTTCATAATGTTGTTTGTTTAATTGTTAATATTTTTGTTTGTTTTAAATGTTCTGTTGTAGCATTTGCTAAAAGTTCATTTTAGATTTGTTTCATAGGCAACAAGGGGTGATTTTTAATACACCATGAGTTTCCCGCTATGTTGGGAAGACACTTGGAATAGAGTTCGTATTGTAAATTGATATATATATATGCCTGTCGGTAATCCCATGGATGACATATCTACATCCAAGTAGGAATCATTCAACTCTCCTGAGACGGATTTCAGTTTTTGTCCACTTAAGTTATAGAATGTTATATCTACATACACTTGGTCATCCGGTCGGTCGTTCATTAGGCAGAAACGCACCGTCCCTCCCTGTGCTACCGGATTAGGATAAACGGCCAGCGAATAGACTTGCGGTGCTAAACCGGAGTGAACGGTAAAGCGAAGCGTAGCGGTAGAAGCATTGTTGAGCATATCCCAAGCACGGAAACTGAGGAAGTGACTTCCGTCCGTTAAGGTTGGCAAGATATAATCTACCGTACCGGTGGTAAAGGTATCCTTTGCCGTGTAGTAATCATTAAGGATATAAGTTTGTTTGTTGTTATTATCCAAGGTCAGCAATAGGTCATGACCTATACCTGAACCAACTGCATTAATACCATTCTCGTCCGAAAGGTTGGCAAAGAAATGAGGATTAGAGCCGGTTGCATCACCATCCTTAAAGAGTGGTGTATTCAAGTACAACTGAATATCCGGACCTTGCTGATCTTCTACTTTTACGGGGGATGAACCTCCTACCATAAAGTTCTCATTATAACCAATCGCTTCGGCCTGAGTCTCGTCTACCATTCCTTGTGCATATAATACCAAACGACCTGCACCATAGTTATAATGGATATCTTTTGGCACACGGAACGTACATGAGAAGACACCATTCTCTACTTTTGCATCACCGACATATAGTTTATTCGGATAACTATTGAATTTAACAAATTGTTTCTTGCTAGGGTCCGGTTCGTCGTTATCGCGGGTTGTCAATTCTTGCATCTTGTCATACAACGTAATGGTCATCTTACCATTCATACGAATAGTATCTGTGCTGTCTCCATTCGTCGTAGTTATATATCCGCGTAAGGTAATCAAATCCATGGCATGAATCGTCTCCGGCAGTTCCGAGGCTACCACTTTATAATCCGTCGGATAACTGATGCGCAGAGATGGATCGCCTAATAGTACAAAAGCCATCTTGTTACGCGAATAACCGGTAGCGTTCTTTGCCAATCGTGTCACATCACCTAAGGTGAGCGTGTACTGACCGTCGCTATTATGTGTAAATAGGTACTGCGCAAAGTTCTGATTAATCAGTTTGTTTTCCGAGGCATACACCGTTCTATCGGCCGAGAAGACGGCAATCGCACCACCATGAGGATTCATGACGGCTTCTTCTGCCGAGGATGCATGTATTTGGTCAAAGTGCGCAAAGTTACAAGTTGCCAATGCCCATACTCCCTGATTAACGTTCGTCATCTGTTGAACATCCTTGATAGTCAAGAACATTTCCGAGCAGATATTATTGGCGGAGCCGTGACCGGAGTAGTCCATAAAGAGCACTCCCTTTTGTAATTGGTTAGTGAACTGGTTATAGGCGATAGGATAACTTTCTCCGGAAGCAGATGACTCTTGCACGTACGAATCCAAGTAAATCTTATTGACAATGAAATCAGGATTGTTCAGTCTTACTACTTCAGCAGCGGCTTCCGATACACGTGTGTGTAAGCCATGGTCGTCATCGTCCGCTAACCAGCATGTCTGCTGCCTCCAATTACCTCCGTTCTTGTTCTCCAAGTAAGTAATCAGTTTATTTACTACACCCTCTGCCTCATCTTGCGAATTAATAGGCAATCGACCTACACCAATCTCCATTGTGCCACGCTCATCTTTCCATGACGAACCGGATATGCCATCGTTATCATCCATAAACCCAAAGTAGTCATCAGTGGCATAAGCCATTGTTTCTTCGGTAGAGTTAAGAGCCTGATATGTCAACACACGCGTGATGGGCGATGTGGATAAGAGATGCCTGTTGTCAAACGTGCCATCTCCAAATAACAACAAGGTCTGCGGCTGTTGGTCTGTTCCCTTGAATTGATCATACATACTCTTCATCATCCACCGTATTGCTGAAGCATCCGGCGTTCCACTAGAGTATTCGTTAAACACCTCGTCCGTGGATACAACCATCCATTTATGCTTCGGATCCGCCTTCTCGTGCGCTTGAGCTAAGTCTTGGGCAGCATATACAAACTCCTCTGGTGCTACAATTACATGATGAATACCACGCAGATCTTTATGTAGGTTCTGTGGTGCAACAACTCCGCGTGACGAAGGACTCTTCCAATCACTAAGAGCGGTTGTCTGCACAGCAACATAGGTCTGAACAGACGTGTTAATACCCATCCAGCAGAGAGTGTCTCCTTCCAACCACGTTGGTGTAAGACGGATATGAAGAGGATCGGTAATGTTCCAAACCTGCGTACCTGCATCTGCTCCGGATAGATGGAAGCAAGATGGCTCGCTCGCGTATAAGTTATCTGTATTGCGAATAAATAGGTAATTATCTTCTAAGATTAACTGGCATGGCACCTGCATCTCAATATAATTAAGGTATGCTACTGCTGAAGCATTGCTGTTGGAATAGGAAACTTTAACTGACAAGTCAGGTTGTGATGCCATGACCGATGCCATTGTGATAATACCCGTATTGGCTCTGGTATAGAAATCACTTACGGGAATGCCCATAATATATGTAGAGCGACTTTGTTCGGCAATCGTTGCCGTTATAGTGGTAGCCTCGCTACTGGTTGCCGCTACATCTACCCGACATACCAACGGCAGCGTATCTACCGGATAACTATAGTAGAAAGGAATGGTGATTGAGGCTTTTTTATTGGTTAGTTCCTCTCCATACCATTCACGGCCACCTCCTTCGTCTCCCTTGAGGTCAATCAGGTTGCGTTGGTCTAATTCATGTAACTGTAGGTCCGTGTACGAATAGACATCAATATGTTCTGTGGCTGCATCAATAATTGTATCGGAATCCATGTTTAAGTTTTCGCCGGTGTCATCGCTCAAGAAATAGCAACCGTAATCCGCGTAGCAATTGCGCGTGTGCGCGAAGCGTGAACCGCTCCATTCCCAACCTACCGGACCTTGTGCATAGAAGAGAATATAATCACCTGATGAGAAAACTCCGTCCGCACCTGTATGCATATAAAAAGGTATCTGTGGTAGATCATCCGGATGAGGCAACGTGAAGTTCTGATTAATTAAATTGCCTCCGTAACCGAACAAACGCACTTGTTCCGGCTGGAGTCCCATATTCCGCAATTGGTCGTAGGTAAGACGATAGATACCGGTCTCGGTCACCTGTATCTTGACAAAATGACCATGGGCTAATACCGACTCACTCACATACTCATGAGCGGCTACCGTCAACGTGCATAAGAGACATAGAATCAATATGGTTATCTGTTTTCTCATTTGATTTTGCAGTATAAGTGGTCTTGTTCAATGATTTGGTTTTCTCGAAGAGGTTCCGCCTCTACCGGAGCATCTATATAGATATA
>JAGHTR010000164.1 GCA_018065205.1 Candidatus Colicola caccequi | reverse complement strand
ACCGCCTGGAAATTAAGTTCCAACGTAGCACCATCATCCACCGAGTTCTGGAAAGTATATTTGGAAAGATAACCGTTCTTATCATCTTTACTACCAAACGTATTGAAGGTGTTATGGTCTCGTTTGTTAATAGGCGTACCTGTGAGACCAAAGAAGAAAGCATTAGGTAACGCTTGACGCATCTTACGACCTAAATCTTGCTCCTGTGTACGGTGAGCCTCATCCACCATCACGATGATATTATCTCGGTCTGACAATACCGACGTTACATCGCCAAACTTAAATATAGTGGTTATCAGTATCTTTCGTTGGTCTTGCTTAAAGAAGGTCTCCAATTCATCTTTGCTGCCGGCAGAAGCCAAATTAGGTATCTCGGCACGTGTAAAGTCACCCGTTATCTGGTCTTCCAAGTCGATACGGTCATCCACTATCACAATAGTCGGAGCTTTTAACTCGTTCATCTTACGCAGTTTCTGAGCGACAAACACCATCAACCACGACTTACCTGAACCTTGGAAGTGCCAAATCAAACCTGACTTAGGACCTTCATGATTACGATATGTATTCAGCACACGTTCCACGATGGCATTACCGCCTAAGTATTGCTGATAACGGCAAACTACCTTAATAGCATTTCCTTGACCATCAGCCGTAAAGACGGAATAGAAACGGTAGATATCCAACAGACGTGCAGGACTCATCATGTGACGGAAGTTCTCAAACGTCGGACTGAAGGTACCATGCTCGCGGTCCTCGTTAGCATACCACGGTCCCCATTTATCCACAGGAAGACCAATACCGCCATACATCAACTCCTTGCCCTCCGAAGCAAAACTAAGGATATTAGGCACAAACATTTCCGTTATGGACTTTTGGTACTTCAGTATATCATTCGCACCATCAGCCCACGTTGTATTGGGATGGAAAGGTGTTTTTACTTCACCTATCACAACAGGAATACCATTGATAAGGAAAACTAAATCCAGACGTTTACCTCCTTGCTTGGCATGAGGATACATCCATTGGTTAGTTACAACGCAATAGTTCTTGCTCATATCCGTTTCGTCAAAGAAGCGAATATTGATGTTCTGACCATTCTCGCCAAAGGGGTATGAGTTCTCCTCAAAAAGCAACTTGCGGAATTTATTATTATTCTGCACCAATTGCTCTTTAGGCACGCTCAGCAGCAAGGTTCGTAACTGATAGATTACTTGGTCCGCCTGGTCTGGTTTAAGGCCTTTATTTAGCAATAGAAGGGACTCTTTCAGCCATGGCTCAACTAATACACTATCCAACGGACGCTCTATCTCATCGGCAGGCACATATAACCAGCCGCAGCTTTTGGCCTCGTCAATGAACATCTGTTCTACATCTGACTCTTTGGTATATATCTTTGCTCCCATAATGGTAATTATTTACTGGTTAATCAAACTCTTAATCAC
>JAGHTR010000154.1 GCA_018065205.1 Candidatus Colicola caccequi | reverse complement strand
ACCCAGTTCTCATCGTTCTTGCGGCTGTTGTTTTCTGCCTTGATAGCACTACCGCTGCGGGTGGCATCGATGTAATAATCGCCTCCTAACAAGCCGCAGATAGTAGCATTGTGTACACCCTCGTAGTACCGGATATCAATACCGGCAGTAAAATCTACACAATCCGCAAAACGATTGGCATACGTGGAAGTCACGCCTACCCAGTTATGGTAGTTGCGGTTTTGGCAGTGAACCAATTGGGAACCATATTCGCTCGCCTTGTTTTCGGCTACAACCTGGTCGTAATCAAACGTGCCGTTCTCGTCATTCCAGAAAATCTTTTTCAGTTTACCAAACGTGGCGGCGGAGGTCAGGTCCGAATAACTATGGGTCGAATTCAAACCGGCTTCGGCGGTCCAACCGTAACCGCGACCGATACTCACGTACGCTGTCGAACTCAGACTGGATTTATGGTCTATCTGCCAAATATGATTCAACGAGATTTGCGGTTTATGATAAACGTTCTTATTGGAGTTAAACTCTTTGCCGTTGAGTGTACCAAGCATTGGGTTATATCGCGTCCAGTGAACACCTTCTTTCATATATTTCTTAATACTGTTCCACTCCGACATCGTCAAACCGTTCTGGTATGCGCGCTGATAGTGCTCTTGAGGAGCCCCAAAACCGGTGAGGGATAATTGGTGACTATCGTTGATACGTTTGGAGATATTCACAAAATAGTTATATCCCGTGAAGGACGTTCCTTGGATATAACCATCACCCCACGTGCGACCTCCTAAAATCGTGAAAGCCCAACCATTGTTCATCATTCCCGTGGAAACGGAGAAGAGCACCTTATTAAATCCGTCATTACCCATGGCGTAACTGAGTGAACCGCCCATCTTGGCATCAATACCTTTGGTTATAACATTGATGGTACCACCAACCGAAGGGGCACTCATCTTACTGGCACCGATACCTCGTTGAGTCTGCATCACGGAAGTCACATCGCTCAATCCTTGCCAGTTAGACCAATAGACTTTACTATCCTCCATTCCGTTCATCGGTACACCATTGACCAAGACGGCGATATTTGTGTTGTCAAAACCACGCATATAGATCTCGGCATCTCCCCAACCGCCACCTTCGCGGTTATAGTGAACACCCGGTGTCGATTTAAGAATCTCAACAAACTCGCCGTTGACTACTTTTTGCTCAATGTCTAATGCGGTCACTTGACTGACAGCAACAGGTGTCTTACGAGAAACGGCCATCTGACCCGTGATTGTGATATCTTGCAATCCCACAGTCTCGGCTTCCATCGAGATAACACCCAATGAACCTTTACGCGAAATAGGAACCTCAAGGGTTGTATAACCCACATACGAGAGTTGTAAGACAGGGTTGGCTTGCTGTAAGTTCAGCGAGAAATAACCATCCAAGTCCGTTACATTACCATTCGTGGTACCTTGCTCTACAACCGAGACGCCAATCAAAGGCTCTCCTGTTGCCGCATCTTCCACCACGCCGGAGACGATATACTGAGCCCAAACAGACCCGCTCGTCATCGCAAGAAACAACAAAACAGAGTAAAATCTTTTCATTTTTTTAGTTAGATTAATATTACAAAAAAAGTGCTACACCACCGGCGAAGCACTTTATAGTTTATTCGTATTCGACAAAAAGAGACAGTTAGAGCACGACAAAGGATTGTACAATCTTATTAGAATCTGTTTCATACTTGTAACTAATATTCTTTTTTGTCGAGAAGAGGCGACTCGAACGCCCGACCCCCACGTCCCGAACGTGGTGCGCTACCAACTGCGCTACTTCTCGCTCACTGCGTTCGCTTCGATCGCTTACGCGTGCTCGGTCGCGTCAGCGACTTGTTTAGTTATTTCGATAGGCCTTAGGGGTGATGCCGGTGTGAGCCTTGAAGAAGCGGTTAAAGAACGCTACGTTATCAAAACCCAAACTTAATGCAATCTCCTTTACCTGAAGACCTGATATTTTCAGTTGTGCTTTAGCATCCGTCAGGATAGCCTCGTTAATGATATCTCCCGCCGTCTTATCACTCACCTGCTTAATCGTGCTGCATAAGTGAGGAAGAGTAATGCGCATCGCATCGGCATATTGAGATACATGATGCCATTCCGTATAATGCTCCAGTACTTTCTTGGTGTATTCCTGGTAAATCTCTGTTTTACGATCCTGCGGCTTAACTAAGTAATCTTCCTGTTTGCGAGCATAATGCGAATAGGATGTTTGCAACAGATTGAAGATATACACCATCTTATCCGAATTAAGCATAGTAGGCTGACAATTAGAGGCCTTGAACAATGTCTTAGTCATATCCGTAATCACTTCGGCTTGGTCTTGCTCCAAGTGAATGATAGGATTCTTTAATTGCAGTGCATCCAGAGACATACGACTGGAGAACGTGTTTCTATCAAGGAACGAAGAAGAGAAGAGGATGTAATAGACCAATGCATCGTCGGAGAACTCGTGAATGAGCAGAAAACTGCCGGGTTCCAATAGAAGCACATCATTCTCGTGAAACTCATACTGCGTGATGTTAATGGTAGCCTTAGCATGACCACGCACCATAAAGGCATACACGCCGCATTTAATCTTACACGGAAAGCGTCCGTACTCATTCATTATCTTGCCACTGGCATCCCCAATTAAGTAATCTACCGGGCAATCGAGAAGGGGTATCTTCTTGTCTTCCATAGGCTCTTATTCAAAAGCGAGTGCAAAGATACTGCTTTTTTTTGAAAGAACCAAAAAAAAATGCACTTTTTATGAAAAAAAGCACATTTAGTTATGGATTTTCTTAAAAAAGTGTCGGACTATTCTCGTCCATCTTTTTTAAAATAGTCCGAATGACCGCCTCACGAATCAATTTACTGCGATTGGTAACATGAAACTGTTCGCAGTATCTATCTAATGCTCTCACCTCGGCATCATTAAGCATGATAGTGACTTTATTATTTCGTGGGGCTTTGCGCATAATCAGAAAGCAATGGCCATACGTACACCAACGGTAACAATATTATGAGTATTCTTCTTTATATAGGACTGACCGTCTGGCATCAGTTCGGTTTCCTCCACTTTAGCCTGTTGGAAATTAGCACGTACACCTAATAGCAGGGCATGTTTATCAGAGAACTGATAACGCCAACTCAGGTCGATGCGACTGCATATACCTCCCAGTACCGGTTTTTTGACCGCTGCGCCATATCCTAATCCTACACCTATTTCCGGCGCATGTTTACCTTCCATCAATGGAATAGATACCACCGCCATGATAGGAATCATATTGTACCAACTGCCGGCCGATACACCGGTGTATCCTATGCTACCGCCCAAGAAGATATTCTTGCCTTTTATCTGGCGCGAACCAATCTGTATATCTACTCCAAAGGCCCCGCCATTATGGATAGAAGGAATGAATGCTGCACCACCGGATAGGTCCAAGCGCAAGGATATCTTATGATTGGATTGCGTAACCTCTTCCTCCACCTGTTCAACCGCCACTTCTTCGGCTTTGATTTCTGCCACATCGGAACGCATGAATTGGTAGCGACGACCGTCTCTATCACGCACCAGCACCACGTCATCGTTTTGCAATAGAATCTCACCTGTAATGGTTTTGCCTGAACTAAGTACAACCGTTTCGGCTTGCATCGTAACGGCTAAGCCCATTATGAATAAAAGTAGAAAGTGTTTTTTCATACTATTTAATTATTTCAAAGTCTATTTGTCTGAGATCCAAATCGGCCCGTACCACCCGTACACAAAGTCGATCGCCTAACATATATTGCTGCTTACTATGTTTACCACGAATACAGAAGTTTTTCTCGTCTAACTCCATATAATCATCCTCGCTCAACGTGCGCATCGGTACCAGACCTTCGCAATGAGTGTTGTCTAATCTGACAAACAACCCATAAGGCGTCACACTAACTATCTGACCATTGAATTGTTGCCCTATATGATCCTGAATCCACAGGATTTGGAAGTCTTTCTCGGAGTCTCGTTCAGCCTGAGTTGCCTCCTGCTCCATTTGACTAAGATGGTCGCAAGCCTCCGGCAGATCCGTATCTAATTGCACTCCCCGTTCACCCAGCAAGTACTTAGCCACCAACCGATGTACAATCATATCCGGATAACGGCGGATAGGTGAGGTGAAATGGGTATAGTAATCAAAGGCCAATCCATAGTGACCGATGTTGTCGGTTGAATACACCGCCTTAGCCATTGCTCGGATAGTGAGCATCTCAATCACCGACTGCGGCACTCGGTCCCCCATACGGCGTTCGAACTTATGCACGGCAGTCAGTTTTTCGTCATCCGGTTTATCATGAATACGATAGATGGACTCCTTCCCTGTCTTACTGAGCATCGTGGCAATGGTGCGATTAGCCAACAGCATAAATTCCTCAATGAGGTGATTAGACTCCATGGGTGTCTCAAAGTAGATATCCACCGGATGTCCGTTGTTATCCAACTTAAACCGCATCTCCTCCTGCTCTATATCCAATGCACCGGCATCCATGCGTTTGCGCCGCAGTATAGTTGCTAAGAAATGCAGCGTCTTAACCGCCTGTATCAGGTCTTCGTATTGAGTCCCTTCGTCCGGACAATTATCAATAATCGATTGCGCTTGTTGATAATTCAGCCGGTAATTACTGCGAACAACGGTGCGACATACCTTTGATTTAATCACGCGCGCGTCGTGCGCCATCGTGAACACAACCGATACACACAGTTTATCTTCGTTAGGGCGCAACGAGCACAAGTCGTTGCACAGCCGTTCGGGCAACATCGGTAGCACACGATCCACCAAATACACACTGGTACCCCGTTCGTATGCCTCACTATTCTCCTTACTGCCTAACGTCACAAAATGCGTCACATCAGCAATATGGACTCCCACCTGATAATCGCCCGTGTCCGTAATGGCAAAACTGAGGGCATCATCAAAGTCCTTAGCATCCGCCGGATCAATGGTGAAGGTGAGCACATCACGCATATCACGACGACGCAATATTTCGGAGTCCGTAATCATTTTCGTCAAAAATTTGCGCAAAGTTACACAAAAATTTGCATATATCAAAAAAAATCAGTACCTTTGCACGCTTTTTTATGAAATAAATCATTAATTTAATCTACTAAGATGAGTACAATTAAAGTTAGTCATGTCAATCAGCCTAATTGGCTTGAGGTTACGGTGAGAGCCAATTTGCCCAAGAATCTTGAGAAACTGCAAGAGATTGCTTACAATCTCTGGTGGGTATGGAATAGTGATGCAAAGAATATTTTCCGTTATATAGATAACGACTTATGGCATGTTGCCGAATCCAATCCTGTTCGCTTACTGAATATCATTTCCTACGAGCGTATGAAAGAGTTGAGCGAGGATAAAGTGTTTATGGCTCAATTGGATAAGACATACGCCGATTTCCGTGCGTACATGGACGCTCCTAAGGACAAGAAGAAACCTTCCATCGCTTATTTCTCCATGGAATATGGTTTGTCACACGTGCTGAAGATTTACAGTGGTGGTTTGGGTATTTTGGCAGGAGACTACCTTAAGGAGGCTTCTGACTGCAACGTAGATATGACAGCTATCGGTTTCTTGTACCGTTATGGATACTTTACCCAAACGCTGTCTCCCGAAGGACAACAGATTGCCAACTACGAGGCTCAGAACTTCTCATTGCTGCCTATCACGCCAGTTAAGGACCAGAATGGCCAACAGATGATTATTGAGGTACCCTACCCCGATCGCCAAGTATATGCTTACTTATGGAAAGTGGCTGTAGGTCGTATCAACCTATACCTGCTGGATACGGATAACGAGATGAACTCCGAATGGGATCGTCAAATCACCCACCAACTTTATGGCGGCGATTGGGAAAACCGTATTAAGCAGGAGATTATGTTAGGTATTGGTGGTACGTTGGCTCTAAAGAAATTAGGCATCAAAAAGGATGTTTACCATTGTAACGAGGGTCATGCTGCGCTGATGGGTCTGCAACGTTTGGTGGACTTGGTTGAGGAGGAACACCTGAACTTCCAACAAGCCTTAGAGGTTGTTCGTTCCAGCGGTTTATACACCTGCCATACGCCGGTTCCTGCCGGACACGACTACTTTGAGGAAGGGTTGTTCTATAAGTATATGAGTAATTACGCCGGTCGCTTAGGCATTGAGTGGAAAGAGTTGATTGGTATGGGACGCCAAAACCCTGCTGATGACAGCGAGAAATTCTCGATGTCTGTCTTTGCCCTCAACACTTGTCAAGAGGCTAATGGTGTGAGTTGGCTGCACGGCGAAGTAAGTAAGAAGATGTTCGCTCCCGTATGGCCGGGGTACTTCCCCGAGGAGTTGCATGTAAGTTATGTAACCAACGGTGTACACATGCCTACATGGGCTGCCACGGAGTGGAAAGAAGTATATCAGAAATACCTGCCTAAGGAGTGGATTAATGACCAATCCAATCCTAAAATGTGGGCTCCATACGCTGAACTTCCTGATGAGTTAATCTGGAAAACACGTATGAACCTGAAGAACAAACTGATTGACTACATCAAGGAGAAATTCCAACAAGATTGGATGAAGTCACAAGGTGATCCGGCTCGTATCGTAAAAGCATTGCATGAGATGAACCCCAATAACCTGATTATCGGTTTCGGTCGTCGTTTTGCTACATACAAACGAGCTCACTTGCTCTTCACAGACTTGGAACGTTTGGATAAACTGGTGAATAATCCTTCCTATCCTGTTCAGTTCCTCTTCACCGGTAAGGCCCACCCTGCCGATGGTGGTGGACAAGGTCTGATTAAGCGCATCATCGAGATTAGCCGTATGCCTCAGTTCTTAGGCAAGATTATCTTCTTGGAGAACTACGATATGCGTTTGGCTAAACGTTTGGTAAGCGGTGTAGATATTTGGTTAAATACACCTACTCGTCCATTGGAGGCTTCCGGTACATCCGGAGAAAAAGCTCAGATGAACGGTGTACTGAACTTCTCCGTAAAAGATGGTTGGTGGTATGAGTTTGCCAAGGAAGGTGCCGGATGGTCGCTGACCGACAAACGCACATATGAGAACCAGGCGCACCAAGACCAATTAGATGCTGCTACTATCTATCAAATGTTAGAGAACGAGATTATTCCTCTCTATTACGCTAAGAACAGTAAGGGTTACTCTCCGGAATGGATTCAAGCAATTAAGAACTCCATGACTCAGATTACGCCTAATGTGACCACCAAGCGTATGATGGACGATTACTTTGATCGCTTCTATAATAAATTGGCTAAACGTCATGCTTTACTGACCAAGAACAACTACGAGGTGGCTCGTCAGATTGCAGCATGGAAAGAGAATATCGTGGCTAATTGGGATGACATTGAGGTAATCAAAGCCGAAATGCCTAATGTACCTATCGATACTATTCCTAACGTAGGTGAGAGTTACCAACTCAATGTTGAATTGGATACGCATAACCTGAATGACAAGGGTATAGGTGTTGAGATGGTCGTTATTCGCACTTCCAGCCATAACAACGATAAACTGTATGAAGTTGTTCCATTAAAGATGGTTAAGTCCGAAGGCAGTCATTTATTCTTTGAGACTACGTACCGCCTCAATTACGCCGGTGGTATGAAGTTCGGATTACGTATGTATCCCAATAGTGAGTTATTGCCTCACCGCATGGACTTTGCTTACGTACGTTGGTTGTAATCGCGCGTACGTGCGTATAAAAAATAAGAAAGGAGTCGCGAATACGACTCCTTTCTTTGTAGCGGGGCCCGGGATTGAACCGGGGACCTCATGATTATGAATCAT
>JAGHTR010000144.1 GCA_018065205.1 Candidatus Colicola caccequi | reverse complement strand
TGCGGTTTTTTCTCTTTCTTAGCAAACACACTTGGCACTATCAACAATGCCATCAACCCCAACAATACAACTCGTTTCATATCATTTAGATTTAGTTTAGTCTACGTTTACGTTTACGTTTGCGTCTACGTTTGCGTTTGCGTTTACGTTTGCGTTAACTCAATATATAGTATATCGCTATTCCGAGGTACGTTCCTACGGCATAGCCGATTAGTCCGATTACCAAGCCGGAAATCAGCACGCGTTTATTACCCATGGCACCTACTACCGGCGGCACGAATGGAGGCGAGCAGAGCAAGGCGATCTGACTGACCGTAAACAAGTCGCCACCTACATGGAACAGACGGCAAAGCAGCAAGTGTATGAGTCCGCCACAAAGGATAATCCACAACACAAAGGCTCCAATACCAACGGACGAACCTTGAATGCTATGATAATCAAACATAGATGCCACAATAATGGAGAAGACCAAAATGAAGAACATACCTAACTCAAAGGTCTTAGGCAACTCACGCACTTTCTTGAAGAATGATGCAACCAAGCCTAACGTCGTAATCGTTAATATGATAACCAACTCGTTCAGCACCGGCTTTTCGGGATTCTCTGCATTGGCAGGAATAATGCCCATCTTCCATAACAAAATACTCAGTCCGGCACCAACTGCCAAGAAAAGTATACTCAGTCCCAGTCCGGCTAAAGTCAAGTACCAGTTATTGCTGCGGAACATCCGTCCATAGTCCTCTACATCGTGCACCGGAGCCTCAATAGCCTTGCTGGCATGACGATTAGTGGAATGGGTTGTTTCGTCGCTATATGGCAATAGACGACGGAACAGACGGAACCCTCCTCCTAATATAAATATAATATAAGGTGTGGTCAGCACCATCTCAAAAGCCAGCACAATAGCCATCACCGATTTATCTACACCTAAAGCTGCACCTAATGCGTTGAAGTTCATCGTACCACCCGTATAAATACCGGTCATCATGGATGCCACTTTATCAAATTCAGGTATGCCACGAGAACGGAAAATAAAGAAACCCGATACAACTGCAATTAATACACCTACTATACCACCTACCAACGACCATATCGTCTTAGGCAATGCTTTGGTCCATAACTTGAAGTCGCAGTTAAACAGCATCAACGGAATGGCTAACGGCACAGCAATGTTCATCATCGTGGCTTGCCATTGACTGAACGCCAACTCCTCCATACTATCTACCGGGAAATGCACTACTCCAAACAAAGCCATTAAGATACCGGCAGCGTAAGCCATTACCACCGTACCGACTTTCTGAGCCCATTTGCGACGAATGAATAAATGAACAATAATAAATGGCAACAGGATGTATAGTGCTAAACACAATACCACACGCACCATCGTCGGGTTAGTTATAATCTGTTCTCCCATAGGTTAATTGATTTTACGAAGTTGATAGAGATATTCCTGCACGAACGCCCAGAACGGATACACCATAAACAGCGACAGCGGAATTAGAATGAACTGCAATAGGTACTGCACCGAGTTATGGAAAGCAGGATCTTTGATTTTATGTTTAATGACTAATGTCAGTATCCATAGCGGAGCGGTTGGAATGAGCGATACGATGAATAATGGCAGCAACGCTATCAGCAATATAATGCGCGTCTTATCCGTCAGAATAGGTTCATCCATCCTTGCAAATAACTCCGGCCGGTTATTCTTGAGTTGCTCCCAGTTCTGCTCATAGTTATCATCATCAGGCACATACAGGATGAGCGACTGCATTCGCTTAGTCAACTCCTCACGCAACGCCAAGATAATCTGAGGCTCCGTCATCTCTTCATCATGCGTCTCTGCCCACTCACGCTTAACATCCACCACAAACTGAGTCACATTAATCGGATCGCCAATCTGAATGAGTAACGAATCCCATAAATGGAAATAATCACCGTACTCCAAACCAACCGGCACAATGTAAATAGGGAATCGCTGACCAAACTGCTCATTAGCCTGCAATGCTATACGGAAGATACCTTTGTTAAGCGGCAGCAACGAGTGTTTGGGACGATGAGTGCCTTCAGGCAGAATACAGAATGGCACTTTCTGCTCCAAGGTATCAATGGCCTTCTGTATCGTGTCATCGTTATGACGCACCTCATCTATGCCATCGCGCATACGACGGATAGGCATAATCTTAAGTCCATTCAATAACCACGCTACTTTGGGATTATGAAAAATATCGGCACGAGCCACAAAAACCTTGCGCTGATGGTCTATACCTAATACAGCCAAGGCATCACATAACGCATTGGTATGGTTTGGGGCGTAGATATATGCACCATCCTTAGGAAGGCTCTCTTTCCCCACCACTTTATACCGTCTGTAAGACAAACGAAATAGCCCATCCACTAAGGGACGGAAGAACGAATAAATCCTATCTTTATCTTGTATCCGAGGCATATTTGCACATTTTGCGCTGCAAAATTACAAAGAATTTTTGGAATATGCAAAAAAAAATGGCAACTTCGGTCAGAAATTGCCACTTTCTTAATTTATACAGGACTCTCCGAGTCCCCCAAAAAAGCTCATGAGAGGTTTTTTGGAGAGGAGAGACTCAGGTCTTCTATTGATTAAGCCTTGCGGCAATCAATCTTTAGAACCTGCTGTCTCGACGAAGTTTACGTTTGCGTTACTTATTACTTGAGTTCTGCCAAGTACTTAATGGTGCGAACCATTTGGCTGGTGTAGCTGTTCTCGTTATCGTACCAAGAAACGACTTGTACTTGATAGGTATCCTCGTCGATCTTGCTAACCATCGTTTGGGTAGCATCGAACAATGAACCAAAGCGCATGCCGATAACATCGCTGGAAACGATTTCGTCCTCGTTGTAACCAAAGCTCTCGGTAGCAGCAGCCTTCATGGCAGCATTGATACCCTCTTTGGTGATGTCTTTACCCTTAACAACAGCAACCAAGATAGTAGTCGATCCGGTTGGAGTCGGAACGCGTTGTGCAGAACCAATCAGTTTGCCGTTCAACTCAGGAATAACCAAACCGATAGCCTTAGCAGCACCGGTGCTGTTAGGAACGATGTTTTGAGCACCTGCACGGCTACGACGCAAATCACCCTTACGTTGTGGACCATCCAAAATCATTTGGTCACCGGTGTAAGCGTGGATAGTGGACATAATACCACTTACGATAGGAGCGTAGTTATTCAAAGCTGCTGCCATAGGAGCCAAGCAGTTGGTGGTGCAAGAAGCAGCCGAGATAACGGTGTCTGCAGGAGTCAGAGTCTTGTGGTTTACATTGTAAACGATAGTGGGCAGATCATTGCCGGCAGGAGCGGAAATAACCACTTTCTTTGCGCCAGCTTGGATGTGAGCCGTTGCTTTTGCTTTGCTGGTATAGAAACCGGTGCACTCAAGCACTACATCAATACCTAACTTACCCCAAGGCAGATCTGCTGCATTAGGCATAGCGTAGATAGTAATCTCTTTACCGTCAACGATGATAGAACCGGGAACAACAACCGTCTTACCATCTTCTGCTAACACTGCGTCTTTGTAATCTACAGTGTGCTTACCTTCACCAAACTTACCTGCAAAACCACCTTGAGCAGTGTCATACTTAAGCAGGTGTGCCAACATCTTCGGGCTGGTCAAGTCGTTGATTGCAACAACTTCGTAACCCTCTGCTTCAAACATCTGACGGAATGCCAGACGACCAATACGGCCAAAACCGTTAATAGCTACTTTTGTCATAATCTTGTTATTTGTTAATTTATTGGGTTAATAATTCGTTTTTCATTACTTAGGCTGCTTGCAGCCCCCCCGAAGAGGTGGTAACACCGATGAGGAGAGCGGAAGCACAAGTCGTCTGTCAATTAAACGGCTGTGGCAATTGACCTTTACGATCTTGTTGCTGAACGCGACTGCAAAATTATAGAAAAAATCTGACATACACAAATTTTTTTATATTTTGCTAACTCGGGTTGACAAAAAATACACCCTATTTGCGTCCAAAGTCAGCCGGTATCTCTCCCCACCGGGAGGTCTCCCACTTACGTATCTCGGTGGTCCAAGTGTTCTCCCTTAACCACTGTTCCCCTTTACGAATCATCATAAATAGTTCCTGATTATCCGGCGTGCACAGCAGTTTGGTCTTGGCATGCTTGGCTCTTACCCATGCAATGGCTGTTACCGAATCGGTGTATAAAGTCCATGGCAGGTTGTATTTCTTCAGATACGCCAAACCTAATATCAACGCCAAGAACTCACCAATGTTATTGGTGCCTTGTTGGTAAGGACCACGATGAAAAACCTCCGTGCCGGTATCTGCTACCACACCGCGGAACTCCAATATGCCGGGATTGCCACTACATGCAGCATCCACCGCCAATGCCGGTAATTTAGGTTCATCTGTCATATTATTCCTATACTATTCAAACCTATTAGTAAAATCAGTATCGGGAAGCACCAACGGATGAGGAAGTAATACCCTTGTATCGCCCAAGGTTTGGTGCCATAATGCGGTTTCATCTCTTCTATCATCACTTGCTTATCCACAAACCATCCGAAGAAAATCACCGTACTCAATGCCACCATCGGCAGCATAAAACTGGATGTCAGCACATCCAATCCGTCAAACAGCGTCTTCCCCCTCCATACCAACCAATCGGACTCACCGGTCATGGAGAACGTGCAAAAACCGCTGATGGCCAAACATACCACTGCCACATATACCAAGGCTTGATGACGCGTCAGGGGACGACGTTCACGATGGGCGGTCACATCCACCAACGAGGCTGTCAGCACTTCAAATAGACTCACAATCGACGTGATAGCCGCTATACATAGTAATGCAAAAAACAACAAGACCATCACATGTCCTCCGGGCATTTGTTCAAACACAACCGGCAGCACCGAGAACACCAGTTTAGGACCTTGCTCCGGACTGAATCCATAAACAAACACAGCCGGCATAATAACGCATGCCGACATGACGGCTACCAACGTATCTACCGCCACAATGCCACAGGCTGTTGTCACTACATTCTGCTTCTTGGGGATATACGAACCATATGTAATCAAGGCACCCATACCGATGCTCAGCGAATAGAAACACTGACCCAAGGCGGAGAGGATGACATCAAAACTTATCTTATCGGCATCAAAACTGAACAGGAAAGAAAGCCCTTCCTTGGCTCCGGGCAACAGCATGACACGCACCAATAAGATAACGATAATCAGCAATAAGATTGGCATAAAAATCTTACTGAGCCGTTCAATACCTTTGGTCACACCTAACCATACTACGGCTACCGAACATAACACGGCAAAAGCGTTGCATAGCACATCCGTCCAACCATTCAGCGTGGGTAAAGGTCCCACTATCGACATCAGCAGGTATTTGACGCACCAACCGGTTATCACCAAATACACGCCTATTATAAGGGTAACCGTCAGACATGTCAGGATAGGGATGCCGTTCCAACGACGATTGCCAATCAGCACCTGATAGGCTCCTCTCACGGACTGTCCACTGCGCTTACCAATCACTATTTCGGTAATCATCAACGGCAAACCAAATAGCAGCACACAAGCAATATAGACCACAAGAAAGGCGGCACCACCATTCTGACCTAACATATATGGGAACTTCCATATATTACCCAACCCGACGGCTCCTGCCGCCGTCGCCATAATGACTCCAAACCTACTTGTAAATTGTTCTTTTTCCATTCGGCTGCATTTTGCGGTGCAAAATTACAAAGAATTTTTGGGATATGCAAGAAAAACACAAAAAAAGCGCACCGAAATGCGCTTTTTTGGGAGTATGGAGCATGGACCGTTCGCTTTGCTCTCTGATGGAGCATGGACATCCTTATTCCATCAGCGCAGCGGTCCTTATTCCTTTCCCTCTTTCTCGTCGAGACAGCAGGTTCGTAAAGGTCAATTGCCACGAAGCCCCCTTTCGCTAGATACTGTTTCCCCCGTTTGTCGGGGGACACCATGCCTCTCCTCATCGGTGTCACCACCTCTTCGGGGGGCTAACCCAAGCGCGTCTAAAGTTCCGTAGCATCTCCGTAGCATGTACTGACCTACTAAGCCTAACACCAAGCCCACGGAGAGCAAGGATTTTGGCCGGTTTGGGCGGGGGTTAGGCGGGGATTCCGCTAGCTGCATGTGGTCGCGAAGTGATCCCGAAATGGTCCCCTACTTTAGACGCGCCTCGGTTTATTTTTGATTTTTGCGCAGAATCTTCTTAATAATCGTATATT
>JAGHTR010000215.1 GCA_018065205.1 Candidatus Colicola caccequi | reverse complement strand
GCCCCAACAGCATTTGTTATATAAGAAGGAAGCGCACCTTCGTCCAAAACCCAGTCGCCTCCCGGTATAATACCGGTATATGTATCAGGGATGATGGTACTATCTTCTCGGAAATTAGCTAAAAAGGCGAATTTTATGTGATCGCCAGTGATACTACTCTCGGCATGGAAGATGCAAGTATCACCCTTGTTTTGTCTTAACGATATATCCTCTATTAGAAAGTCCCCTTCGTAATCGTTCTTACTATCACCAATGATAGCATCTTCATATCCGGTTGCACGAATGATATATAGGATGGAATCGTTGGCAATAAAGCGCGTTTCAATAGTCATGTCTTTTTCTTTCTTTGTAACGGTACATTGCTCAAAGTCAACTATACTTCGATAGAACCCATCGCGCGCTTGAATCATACTGCTCGGCAGGCATATCTCTTTTGAGAAGTCTCCACTAATATCCCTCGTCCGAACGAGGAATATTGCGAATGGCCTTGCTTGCTCAAAGATTTGGCATGTATAGAATTGTGGTCTAAGCGGATCAACAGCCATCGCAAATTCTGCATCCTCCTCAATAATAATCGAGTCAATCGGTTCTACATGATGATGCGTAACAGTCATGTGGCAGGAACGGTTATAGGAGTTCTTGGTACTGATTTCCACATTCATTTTGCCATATTCATTATACTGGATAGTGATACTACCTTCAGTCATAAAGAAGAAATCACGTATCACACCTGTTAATGTATCCATCGTACCGGCATAGCAAGGTTGGGGGTCAAAACGCTCTACACCTGTAGATAAATGCGCTGTACCTGCTTCGTGAGTAGTGGATAGTTGGTAGGTGCCCTCAGGAATATCGGTGGCTTGAGGATTAATGTAAAGTTCCAAAGTTACCGTTGTTTCCTTATTGTCAATCTCAATGGTCGCTAAGCCATTCTCCACATAACTAAACATTTGATAATACTCATACTCTTGCTCCATATCCATATCGGTATCGGCATTAAGAGCCGCAGTCAAGTGAGTGCAATAGAAAAGATAGACTTTGCCATCGTCTCCCTTGAATTCACCATCTAAGACGATGCTATCGCCTCTTTCGGCAACAATCATTTTACCCTCTATAAAAGTGACATTCACCGTATCTTTACGAGTAATAAACTCTACGATATTGTAATTCCCTACCGTGTCAATGGTATGATTTTCAAATGAGAACGTGCCAAATTTATCGGTTGTGTTAGTACGAATAAAGGTATATAATTCTTCATCATTATGGGAATTATACGACCATCCGACCTGTTCCCAAGTCTTGGGATTATACACCTCATCAATGATGAGGATGTCGTTAAAGATACGAACCGTGTCCGGTTGGGACGATTCTTGTGCCCACAGACCTGCGCATAGCGTCAAGGCGAGGAATAAAATAGATTTTTTCATTGTTTATTGAAGATTAGTCAACGTAGGCGTTAATTATAGTTCCTTTAACGTAGCTAATATATAGCGGTAGAACTTCTGCACCGTAGCGATATTAACACGCTCATCAGGGCTATGCGGATGTTCAATCGTCGGACCAAACGAAATCATATCCATTCCGGGATAATTGCGACCAATAATACCGCACTCTAATCCGGCATGAATAGTGATTACACGAGGTTTATTACCAAATTCCTTCTCATAGATATCTTGCATTACATGCAGGATACGGCTCTTCGTATTGGGTTTCCACCCCGGGTATGAGCCACTAAACTCCACATCTGCTCCGGCAACGGCAAAGGCTGATTGGATAATCTGTGCCAACTCCTCCTTACGGCTCTCTACGCTTGAACGCGTCAAGCAGAACACCTCCACGCAGTTCCCATTCATCTTGATGGCACTCAGGTTATTACTGGTCTCCACCACATCCGGCATCTCCGGAATCATACGATAAACGCCATGCGGACAAATTGTAATAGCATGAATAAGGAAGTCTTGCACATCCTCCGGCATCTCCTGTTTAGGGCATGCCACCTCTTCGGCTGCTAAATGGATATTATCCTCTACACCATCATATTCCTTGATAAACAGGTCTTCCCACTCATCTACGAGTTCAATAAATTCATCCTTACCCTCCTTAGGTATAGTCACAATAGCCTCTGCTTCGCGAGGAATAGCATTACGCAGACTGCCACCATCTACGCCGGCTAAACGAGCCTCATATTCGGATACAGCCACCTTGAGGAAACGGAATAAGAGTTTCACCGCATTGGCACGCTGCAAGTGAATATCACATCCGGAGTGGCCTCCTTTCAGGCCCTTTAGGCTGATACGCAGAGCGATATCGCCTTTCTCTACAGCCACCGGTTCAAAGGGGAACTTAGCCGTTGTATCTATACCTCCGGCACAGCCGATATACAACTCACCTTCACTCTCACTATCCAAGTTAAGCAGCACCTTACCTTGCAGCACGCCACCCTCTAATGCATGAGCGCCATACATACCGGTCTCTTCATCTACCGTAAAGAAAGCCTCCAACGGAGGATGTACCACGTTCTTATCGGCTAAGATGGCCATCGCAGCGGCCACACCAATACCGTTATCGGCACCTAACGTCGTACCATCTGCCGTCACCCACTCCTTATTATTTTCCACGTACGCGCGTATAGGATCTTTCTCAAAGTCATGCTTAACATCGCTATTCTTCTGAGGTACCATATCCATGTGCCCTTGTAGAATAACACCCGGATGATTCTCATAACCGGCAGAGGCAGGCTTACGAATAAGTACATTACCTATCTCGTCCTGAATAGTCTCCAAACCAAGATTCTTACCATAATTAACCAAGAAATCTGCAATTTCTTTCTTTTTGCCCGATGGACGGGGAATTTGTGTCAAGTTGTAGAAGTTCTCCCACAAACTTTTAGGTTCTAAGTTTCTCATTATACTATCATTTAAAAAATTAACATATCTCATCAAGCATTCTCTACCACACTAAACTCTCCGCATAACGGAGTCAACAATTGTTGACGAATCATATCCGGATTTTCATTCTCCCCCAGCACCAACATCATCTTGGTCAACAAGGCCTCCGTAGTAATATCATATCCGCTCAGCACACCGGCTTTCATCAGGTTGAGGCTCACTTCATATCGTCCCATCTCCACTGAACCGGTACTGCATTGCGTCTTATTCACAATAATAATGCCTCTATCTACCGCATCGCGCAATTGTTCATATAGCCATGTATAAGACGGTGCATTGCCCGAGCCAAATGTTTCCAATACCACACCTCGTAATCCGGGAGTTTGCAAAATAGATTGCACCAACGGCGCCGTAATACCCGGGAATAACTTCAGAACCGCCACATTACGATCCGTCTTCAAATGGCTGCGCAAAGGCAAATCTTGTTCATTATGGCGAATCAAATGTTCACGATACGTCAAATGAACTCCCGCCTTCGCCAAGGCCGGATAATTATATGAATCAAAAGCCTCAAACTGCTCGGCATTCTTCTTGGTAGTGCGATTAGCCCTAAATAACTTGCCTTCAAAATAAATAGTCACTTCCGGCACCATTGCACGACCGTTCGCATTGCGAGCCGCAGCAATCTCAATCGCCGTCAGCAAGTTTTCACGAGCATCCGAACGCAACACGCCTATTGGCAACTGACTACCCGTAAAAACAACCGGCTTAGATAGGTTCTCTAACATGAAACTCAATGCCGAAGCCGAATAAGACATCGTATCCGTACCATGCAAGATTACGAAACCATCGTAGTCATTGTAACGATCCACCACCGTCTTAGCCATCTTAACCCAATGGTCCGGATTAACATCCGATGAATCAATCAAAGGATTAAAAGGCAACATATCTACCTCTACTTCAGAAGAGATAAGTTCCGGAACATAACTTTTAAACGTCTCCATCGATGCCGGATGCAACGAACCCGTCTTAGGATTACGAACCATTGAAATGGTTCCTCCGGTAAATATCAGTAGTACACGCATAGCACTATATTTTGATTTACGGCTGCAAAGATAGTAAAAATTTTGCATTCATGCAAATAAATATTACATTTATCTTTTTTAATGATATTTTAATTTCAATTTAGATTGACTTGGCATAGTCTTTGTACAAAACATGATGATATTATACAAAAGAAAAACCACAACAATTGAACAAAATCTTATGCAGAAATCTAAATTATCAGTTCTGGTCTGTGATGACGATGCCAATGTCGCATCATTGATGACAGAATTCTTTATGAAAGAAAATTTTAATGTCGATTGCGTAAATAATGGAAAAGAAGGGTTAGAACTTGCCCTAAAAAGTTCATATGATCTTTGCATTACTGATGTTATGATGCCGGAAATGACCGGATTGGAAATGATTAAGGAGATGCGAGAAAGCGGTAAAAATATACCCGTTATTATTGTTTCCGAACGTGCTTCTCGCGAAGACATCGTTTTGGGATATAAGGCCGGATGTGATGATTACATCATCAAACCTTTCTCGATGGAAATCCTTTATTATAAAATACAGGCCATGCTGCGTCGCGCATCCTTGATAGTAGAAAAACAAGACGTTTGCTTCCAATTAGGCAGTTCTGTCTTTGATTCCAGACAACAAACCATTAATGGACAACGACTCAGTAGTCGCGAAAACGAACTGTTGCTCATCTTATGCCGCAAACAAGGGCAATTGGTAGAACGCAGCCATATTCTAAAAACACTCTGGTCCGCAGATAACTACTTTACATCTCGTTCCTTATCCGTCTATATTAACCACCTGCGCAACATCATTAATGACCCACGCGTACATATCATAGCCGTTCATGGCAGAGGGTATAAAATCGTGGTGGACGAATAGAATCAACCTGATTACTACATATACACACAAAATGCGTGATGCATTTTTTTCAATTGTGTTATTAATAAATAGTGTTTTTCTTTTCAAAGGGTTCGTTGAGAAACGCGCCCTTTTTTTGTGTGTTTTTTGCAAATAAATTTGCATATATGCTTTTTTTTCTGTACCTTTGCGACATGAAACAAATAGCTCCTTCCGTTTTATCTGCTGATTTCGCCCATTTAGAGGATGAAATCAATCGTATCAATCGTTCTGACGCAGACTTACTACACGTTGATGTAATGGACGGCACCTTTGTGCCAAATATATCCTTTGGTTTCCCCGTTATGGAAGCCTTGCGTAAGTATAGTACCAAGCCTCTTGATGTACATTTGATGATTGTGCACCCCGAGAAATACGTAGAACGTTTCTGCGATGCCGGAGCATGGAGTGTTGGATTCCACTTGGAAGCCGTAGATGATCCGGAACCCATTCTGCAACTCATTCGCAATAAAGGAGTGCGCACCTGTCTCACCATCAATCCGGATATTGATGTTAAGCGTTTAGTGCCTTACTTAGACAAAGTGGATATGGTACTGCTTATGTCGGTTTTTGCAGGATTTGGCGGACAGAAATTCATTCCGGAGACAATGGATAAAATTCGCTTTATTCATCGGGAGATTCAGGATCGAGGCCTGCATACCCTTATCGAAATAGATGGCGGAGTAAATATAGCCAATGCTGCTGAGTTATTTGAAGCCGGTGCCGATATACTGGTGGCCGGTAGCGCCGTCTTCCATGCTGAAGATCCTATTGAGACAATTCGTCAAATGAAACAATGAAATCAATTGCTCTATCCGAACTCAATACCCTAATTGGTGAAGTTATCCTAACGGAATTTAACTCCACATATTGGGTACGAGCCGAGATAGCCTCCCTTTCTTCTCGCGGTGGCCACGGCTACTTAGATTTAGTTGAAAAAGCCCCGGATGGCACCCTGGCTGCTAAACAGCGAGCCACCTGCTGGTCCAATGTATATCCGCTACTTACGGCTTATTTTCAGGACGAAACCGGTTCACCACTCCAAGTGGGGATGCAAGTGCTCATCGAAGTGGAAGTAACCTATCACCCATCCTTCGGGCTCAGCCTTAACATCGTCAACATTGATCCATCCTATACCATCGGGGACTTGGCCAAACAAAGGCAGCAAGTCATTCAGCGGCTGCAACAGGAAGGAGTGTGGGATCTTCAACAATCTCTTCCGCTTCCTACACTCGTTAGGCGTTTAGCCGTCATCTCGTCACAACAAGCCGCCGGATACGAGGACTTTATCCATCAACTTACATCCTCTCCTTTTGCCTTCTCTTCCACTCTTTTTCCTGCAGTTATGCAAGGAGACCAGGCCGAAACATCCATTTTACAAGCCCTACAACAAGTATTTGAACAAAGCGACCACTTTGATGCCGTAATCATCATTCGGGGAGGAGGAGCCTCCATTGATTTGAGTTGTTTTGACCAATATAATCTTTGCTGCCACTGCGCACAGTTCCCACTTCCCATCATTAGTGGTGTCGGACATACGCGCGACATTAGTATTTTAGATATGGTCGTTCATACCGCCCTCAAAACACCTACCGCTGTGGCTGCTTTTCTAATTGATCGATTCACTTTCCAACAAGAACGTATCTCCCAATTACGTAACCAACTGCGACAAACAGCCAATCGCCAAATAATGCTTCGTCGCCACCGCATTGAGTTGCTTCGTCAGTCCATCCACATGCAGTCGCCCGAACGCATCTATCGTAAAGGATACAGTTTGCTAACTGCCAATGGACAGATTGTACGCAGCATAGCGGACATACAAAGAGGCGACACCCTTACCACCCATCTGCAAGATGGTGTACTAACATCCATTGCACAATGAGTTCGCAACCACGCATATCCCCCCAACAACGATTAGGAGCCATCATCATCCTGCTTATAGCCGCAGCACTATTCATCGCCCTGCATTTTTTGCCGCATCCATCGGAAAAAGTCACCGATATAGACTCCACTAAAGTTGCCATCGTTATCGATAAAAAAGCCTACTATGATAGTCTGCATGCTGCTCGAGATGCACATTATGATAGTCTTCGGCTCGCTCGGAGAGATAGCCTACATCAAGTCCTACTGCGCCGGCGCGATAGCACACGTGTCGTAGATAGCCTATGGTGGGATAGCGTAAGGCATGCCGACTCGCTCTACTACACACCTATGATGGCTAATCGACCCATTAAAAAAGACACTATCATTGATCTTAATTCAGCCGATACGACTACGCTCATGATGATTAAAGGTATAGGTCGCAACACAGCCGGAAAGATTATTCGATACCGTCGCCAATTAGGTGGTTTTACTTCGCCCAACCAACTGCAAGATGATGCTATGTACACCGACCAATACGGACATTCCACCAAAGCGCGTTACTGCATTCCGGACTCTATATTAACCCATTTTACCGCCAATAGAGACTCCATTCAACCTATCCAAGTGAACCACGCTTCCATAGACCGACTACAGAAGCATCCGTATATTTCCGTGACTTTAGCCAAAGAAATATATACATTGCGCCGGAAACAAATTCGCATTAAACATATTGACGAAATACGTGCACTACCATCTATGAATGATAGTTTACTACTACGCCTAACGCCTTATCTCTCCCTTGAAAAATAGTTACTAATCTTGCAGCCACTTCAAAAAGTCAGCCATTGACTTAAACACTTGATTCGCTCCGGCTTGCCAGAGCAAATCATCGTCTAGCACTCCGGTATTGATAGCCACAACATACAATCCTGCCGCCTTACCGGATATAATACCCAACGGAGCATTCTCCACCACACAACACTCCTCCTTTTTTAGACCGCTGCGCTCCCATGCACGAATATACGGCTCCGGATCCGGTTTGCCCTTCACTACATCATAAGCCGTAATCATGTGTTCACGAGTAAAGATTCCGGGAAACACTCCGTCCAATTGATCAAATAACGTTTGCTGACCACTGCCGGTCACTATCCATAACTGCGCCTTATCCTGCAAGTATGCCAACACATCCGGTGCTCCCGCTATCGGACCTGTCTGACCTTTCTTCCGAAAAGTCTCAGTCTTTTCCCGATAAATACGCCATATTTCCTCCTCGGTAGCCTCTCTATGCTCCTTACGCCATATCGCCTCATGAATCACATCCTGACCCGTGCGACCTTCGTTCACATAGCAATCATGCACGGAGAATGACAACCCATGTCGAGTCATCACTTCTTCCCATGCCTGAGCATGATTCGCCATACTATCAAATAGCGTTCCGTCTAAATCAAAGAAAAAAGCCCCAAACATCAATATCGTCTAATGGTTGCTAAATGATGCGTATATACATTACCTCGTTCCACCGAAAAAATACCCTTTTCATCAATCTTTTCCACCTTCACCCTACCGCTGCAATGCACAATTCTATCCTTATCCAACAACAAACCCACATGACTGATTTTTCCGTCCTCATGATCAAAGAAAGCCAAATCCCCTATCTGTGCCTCGGTCAGACTCTTCACTTCCTGCCCCTGTTGCACCTGTTCGCTGGCATTACGCAGTAAGTGATGACCAAATAACGCATGTACCGTTTGGGTAAATCCGGAACAATCCATACCCATCGCATTCTTGCCGCCCCATAAATAAGGAATATTCAAGAAGAAACGAATCGTATTGAGCATGTTTTCCTCAGTCAACTCCATTGGTTGTTCGGCTACCATAGACGGGTCAATTCGAAAAGAGACGCCTAAAATAGTGAATTGACCATCTTTATATTCCGGCAGAAACGTTCCGGCTGTTAACGGAATAGTTTGACCATTATTCATGCTCACCGCATAAGCCATTGGCATCTTAACCCGTGCCTTTATCCCCTGCTGCGCCTCTTTCATGATTTGCCATTCGGTCTCGCTCATCTCGGTAATCATCTTACTATCCACCCAGCCTTCCTGACCATCAGCATCGTTTTTTACCCGCATCCATCGGTCTTTTTCCTCCACAATAGTACATGTCTCAGCAAAGACCAATTGGGTCTCCTGACCCGCAGTCTCTTTTGCTTCGCCACGAACAGGTACTACACTATGTAACACAATAGCTTTTCTCATATTACCACACTTCCTGCGTATTGTTATTTGGATTCTTTGGATAATCAATTGTGTAATGCAAACCCCTGCTCTCCTTCCTCTCCAAAGCTTGACGTGTAATCAAATAACCCACATTAATCATATTTCTCAATTCGCAAATATCACGAGTCGCTTTCACGCGCTTAAATAGGTCTTCTGTTTCTTCATACAACAAATCTAACCTTTCCCAAGCACGTCTTAATCGCAAATCACTACGAACAATACCCACATACGTGGACATAATCTGACCAACCTCACGCATATCCTGACTAATCAGTACTTTTTCCTCATTACTCATTGTGCCTTCATCATTCCAATCCGGGATATTGGGATGGAAGTCATAATTCTCTATCACACTCAAACTATGCTTAGCTGCAGCATCTGCATACACCACCGCTTCTATTAAACTATTGCTAGCCAGGCGGTTGCCGCCATGAAGACCTGTGCAAGAGCATTCACCTACGGCATATAAACGATGAATGGAACTCTCTCCATCTAAGTTCACCTTGATACCTCCGCACATATAGTGCGCACACGGGGCAACCGGAATGTATTCCTTTGTGATATCAATACCAATGGATAAGCACTTTTGGTAAATATTGGGGAAATGGTGTTTCGTTTCCTCTGCATTCTTGTGTGTTACATCCAAGCAAACATGGTCCAGACCATGAATCTTCATCTCATTATCAATGGCACGAGCTACAATATCACGCGGCGCTAAACTCAAGCGTTCATCGTACTTTTGCATAAACTCTTCTCCATTCGGCAAACGCAAAATTCCTCCATATCCACGCATAGCCTCTGTTATCAAATAGGCCGGATGCGTCTCCCCGGGGTGGAATAAAGCCGTAGGGTGGAATTGCACAAATTCCATACCTTGCACTTGCCCCTTTGCTCTATACACCATTGCTATACCATCTCCGGTAGCAATATTAGGATTAGTCGTCGTAGCATAGATAGCCCCCGTACCTCCGGTAGCCATCAACGTTACCCGACTTAAATAGGTATCAATCTTATGCGTGTCCGGATTCAAGATATAGGCTCCGTAACATTCAATATCCGGAGTTCTTCTCGTCACGCGCACACCCAAGTGGTGCTGCGTAATAATCTCTACTGCAAAATGATTCTCCAGCACATCAATAAATGGGTTATGACGCACGGCTTCCATCAGTCCTCGCTGGATCTCGGCACCCGTATCGTCGGCGTGGTGCAAGATACGGAACTCACTATGACCACCCTCGCGATGCAAATCAAACTGACCATCTTCTTTCTTATCAAAATTAACACCCCATTGCACCAACTCCATAATCTGTTTAGGTGCATTACGAACGACTTGCTCTACGGCTGCCGGATCACTAATCCAGTCACCCGCCACCATCGTATCATGGATGTGCTTCTCAAAGTCATCCACCAACAGATTGGTCACACTCGCTATGCCACCCTGAGCCTTAGCCGTATTGGCCTCATCCAGACTCGTCTTACAGCATAAAGCAATCTTATACTTTTGGGTGCGCGCTATTTTTAGTGCAAAACTCATACCGGCTACCCCACCACCGATAATGAGAAAATCATACTTTTTGGTCATTATACCTATATATTTTTTACCTTATTTCAAAAAACGACCGCAAAAATACAAAATAATTTGCATGTATGCAAATCTATTTCGTTTTTGCAAGGGAAAATATCACAATTTTGCAATTATAAACATCTTTCAAAGCATGCGTTGCTGCGCGAAACGTGGCCCCTGTCGTAATAATATCATCCACCAACATAATCGTTTTTTCATACCACTCCTCAGGATGATTGACCTTGAATAGGCCCTCCTTTAAATGCTCTCGTTCTATCTTGGAGGATTGCGACTGCTTTCTATTATTCACCTCACGCGTCAAATGATCAGTATCCATCGGGATTTTCAGCACATCAGACATCCCCTTTGCAATCGCCTCTGATTGATTAAATCCTCTTATTCTCAACCGCTTAGGATGCAAAGGTATGGGCACTATCACATCTATACCGTCAAAAAAGCCGTATTCCTCCCATTCTTTCGCAGCTTCTCGACCCATCTGCTCCAACCATAACGGATTTCCACGACCAAACTTAGCCATATGAATCATTTTCTGCAAATACGTGCCCTTTTGATACCACAACCAACTACCACCATAACTAAAGTGCTTTTCCTTTTCAAAAATAGTCTCAACCACATTATCCCTATATAACGCCTGCTGGGTACGATCCAATTTAGAGAGGCACTCCTCACAAATGGACTCGTGTTCTCCTAACAATTGACCACAAGCAGGGCAAGTTCGCGGGAAAAAAACATCTAATATGGCATTTACTATGCGTAACATCAATAAATAATTGCGATTATGCATGCAAAAATACTCTTTTTTTTGCATATATGCAAATATTTTTGTACCTTTGCATGCTTATTTTAAT
This sequence comes from Candidatus Colicola caccequi, assembly GCA_018065205.1. GTDB lineage: Bacteria > Bacteroidota > Bacteroidia > Bacteroidales > Paludibacteraceae > Colicola > Colicola caccequi. The sequence goes on along the minus strand of JAGHTR010000215.1, from coordinate 21,039 downwards.
GAATAGCAACGTTAATCCTATAAATATACACTATCATGTCATTGCAATGTGGTATTGTGGGGCTGCCTAATGTAGGCAAATCAACCCTATTTAATTGTTTATCATCCGCTAAGGCACAATCGGCTAACTTCCCTTTCTGCACCATTGAGCCCAATGTTGGTGTAATCACCGTTCCTGATGAGCGCCTTATTAAATTAGGTGAGTTATGTCACCCCGAGCGCGGCGTCATTCCTACAACGGTAGAAATAGTAGACATAGCCGGCCTTGTTAAGGGAGCCAGCAAGGGGGAAGGACTGGGGAATAAATTTCTAAGTAACATACGCGACTGCGATGCCATCATTCATGTATTACGTTGTTTTGATGACGATAATGTGGTGCACGTTGATGGTACTGTTGATCCTATTCGAGATAAAGAGATCATTGATGCCGAATTGCAACTTAAAGATTTGGAAACGATTGAGAGTCGTATTGTAAAGACAGAAAAACAAGCTAAAGCAGGAGGCGATAAACAGGCAAAACTAGCCCTTGAAGTGATGCAACGCTATCATGAGGCATTGTCGCAGGGGCTCAACGCCCGCACTGTGGAACTGAATTCCAAGGACGAAGAGGCTGCTGCTAAAGAAATGTGCCTACTCACCAATAAGCCCGTTCTCTATGTCTGCAACGTAGACGAAGCTTCTGCCGTTTCTGGTAACGACTATGTAGAACGCGTCAAAAAAGTCGTAGCCAACGAGGATGCACAAGTAATTGTAGTGGCCGCTAAGATAGAATCCGAAATAGCAGAATTGGAGAGTTACGAGGAACGACAAATGTTCTTAGAAGAAATTGGTCTCTCCGAAAGTGGTGTCAATCGTCTAATTAAAGCCGCCTCCGCCCTGCTTAACCTTCGCTCGTTTCTCACCGCCGGCAGCGATGATGTGCGTGCTTGGACCTTCCGCGCAGGATGGAATGCACCGCGATGTGCAGGAGTCATTCATACCGATTTTGAGCGAGGATTCATCCGCGCAGAAGTAATTAAATACAACGATTTTATCACACTCGGTGGTGAAGTTGCTTGCCGCGCAGCTGGTAAATTAGGAGTAGAAGGAAAAGACTACCTCGTCCAAGACGGTGACATTATGCACTTCCTATTCAACGTATAAAGCAGTGTCCTTATCATAACATTCTCATAACATTGTCATAACATTGTCATAACATTCTCATAACATTCTCATAACATTGCTAACTTATGGACGTGCAATCCTTTTTCTCCAATCCATGGTTCGCCTCAGTGGCTATCATCATCGGTTTTGCGCTCCTTGTCAAGGGCGCCGATTGGCTAGTGAACGGTGCTTCTGCCATTGCTACTCGAATGGGGGTCAGCGATTTAGTGATTGGTCTAACTGTCGTGGCACTTGGTACTTCTATGCCGGAATTTATAGTCAGTACCGTTGCAGCCTTTAATCATAATACCGAGATTGCTATTACCAATATCTTAGGCAGCAACTCTATCAACACATTCATCATCTTAGGGCTCGCTGCCATCATCTATCCGCTATCTTCCCAACGCTCATGCCGGCAGTTTGACATGCCCTGGTCTTTATTAGCAGGAATACTCGTATTACTATTTGCTACATATACCCATCCATACGAATTCAACCACACTCATTGGGGATATTTCAGTTTACAAAGCGGATTTATATCAGCCATCGGCGGATGCGTTCTGCTCTTCTGCTTCCTTATTTTTATGTGGCATAGCCTGCACGTAGCCAAGTCTTTACCCGATAAAAAAAGCGAGAACAAGGTAACCATGCGCTTCGTCTATGCCTTCCTATTAATCATCGTTGGATTGATTGCATTGGTTATTGGCGGTGAACTCATTGTACGCTCTGCGACCTCCATCGCCCATCAATTAGGAGTTAGTGATGCCATCATTGGACTCACCATTGTAGCCCTCGGCACATCCCTACCGGAACTTGCCACATCGTGCATCGCAGCCTATCGCCACAATACCGACATCGCTATCGGTAATGTAATTGGTTCCAATATCTTCAACATCTTCTTTATTCTCGGAACAAGTGCCCTCATCCATCCTCTACCCATCTACCCGGGACTCTGGTTAGATGCAGCCATGGTAACATTGAGCAGTATCCTGGTGATGCTGTTCATCTATGCCAATCCCAAGCATGAGATAAAGCGGTGGCATGGAATATTAATGGTAGTGATATACGCTATTTACCTAACGTATCGAATTGAGACAATGTAAGGCGATTAAAGAGACGTCTCTCCTTATCAAACAACCACCCCCACTTATTGAAATAACGGCACATATTGGTAATATGTACCCAGGTCATCTTCCAATTATGGTAAGACGCTTTTGCATGGTCATGAATAATCGTGACAGCAGGATAGTATAGCGTCAGATAATCCCGATGAATCGTGCGCGTTAAATCTATATCCTCCGGATACATAAAATACCGCTCATCAAATAATCGTGCCTTCAATACCGCTGCGGTCTGTAACAACATAAAGCAGCCACTTAAATACGGTACATTCATTGGACGATCATATCCCATGTTCCGCAATTCATACCGCTCATTGCTCTTTTTCGTCCATTTCATCGGCAAAAAACGACGAGCGAACACATTCCATGGATTAGGCAGCAACTTACATACATACTGCAATTCGCCATTGGGATAAACCACCTTGGGCATCAAACTACCAACTTCGCCGTGTTCCATCATAAAATCATGCAGTAAATCTAAGTCCTCCGCATTAATCCACACATCGGAATTAATCACTAAATGCAATGGTGTATGCCATCTCACGCTTTGGCGGATGGCAATATTATGCGCCGTACCATACCCCAAATTATTTCCCTCATTCCATTGATAAGTGATTTTTTTCTTTTCTTCCGATGAATACGTCATTTTTGGCGAATTATCCACCAGAAAAATTCTACGTGCGCACTTGGCACGCAATAATTCATCACACAAGTTATTCACTTGTGTCCAATCAGGGTTATATAGGACGATACTGATATTTAGCATGACTCGGCTAATAAATCCGTCAAGCGGTCACGATATAATTGAATAATAATCTCTTCATCGTATAACTGACGAACATGCTCCCTTCCATTATTACCAAATTCTTGCCTCTCTTCTTCGCTCAATGACAGGATGTGCATCATACAGGCAATCAAACTGCTGGTATTTTGGGGCTCACAAAGGAATCCATTAAGTCCGTTCACCACTACTTCTCGACAGCCTGGTACATTAGATGCAATGATGGGCTTGGCCATTGAGGCGGCCTCTAATAGTACACGGGAAACTCCTTCTCGGTAAGAAGGCAGAACCAAACAAGAGGTATTGGCTATATACGGAACAACATCATTGGTTTCGCCTAAGTATTTAACAGCCCCGGTCTTTTCCCATTCATCCATCTGCTCGCTACTGATTGATGCCGGGTTACTGGCTCCCAAAGGACCTAATATCTTAAAACACACCTTAGGATGTTGTTTCTTCACTTCTTTGGCTGCAGCTACAAACTCACCTACCCCCTTATCCCATAACACACGTCCAACATACAAGAAGGAGAAATTAGTTGGATTTCCCGATTTGGGTTTGAAACGCTCCATGTTGACGCCTTCTCCGCTTATGATGCGAGCTTTGCGAGCAGCTACAATATCGCGTTCAACAAACAAGGTCTTATCTTCTTGATTTAAGAACCACACCTCGTTGGCATGTTTTAACGAACTGCGATATAAGCATTGACTGAGTCGATTAATCCAACCCTTCCGAATAAAAGTATATCCTAATCCTGTCACTACGGAAGTCTGTGGTATCTTAGCCATCGCTGCCGCCCAACCACCATAAATGACGGGTTTGATAGTGTAATGAAAAATATAATCAAATCGCTCTTTTTTGTATAATTTAGTCAGTTCTCGCACCAACTTAATATCTAAGAACGGATTCATTCCCTTACAATCTATCTCAATGGATATAAACCGAATACCCGCTTGCCGGAAGGGGGTTATATCACTATCTTTAGGAGCAATAACGGTTACTTGATAACCATCTTTAACCAAAGCGGCCATCACTCCATAACGGAAATTATACATTGTTTTGGAACTATTTCCAACAAATGCTATTTTATGTGAATTCATAACTTATTTTTTTTGCGAACAACAAGCATGTATCATTGATGCTATCTTCTCCTTGCAGCGTGCGCCGAATAGCGTTAAGATAATCTTGCGCATCCAATTATAGATGGGAGAATGCCATGTTCCTGTATAATGGTGAATAGAATAAGTGTTCTCTGTTTGATAAATATGTTCATTCTCTTTCGGCGAGAAATAATCACTGGGTAATATATTTAACACATCCTCCTGATGAACAAAGTCCTTAGGTTGCTCAATATCCACTTCCCTATAATAAGCAGTTGTAATATCTCGTATGATGCGCGGCATTGGTCGTGTATTGAGTTTGCCGTTCTCAATAAACGCATGTCGCTCATAATAATCCATCAGATAACGAAATAACGGATGGCTCTTCTCAAACCCCATCGTGGCGGCTTCAATGTGACCCGACACGCGCTCACGACCAAGGAAATATGGCAATTCCAATAACTCATTATAACTGCGCACCACTTCCACATCCGAATCTAAATAAATACCGCCATAGTTATACAAAGCATAACAACGAATATAATCGGCTGCAAAAGCGTATTTCTTTTGTTGATATGCTTCTTTCACCCAACAAACCGACTCAATATCAAACCGGTGCTTGTCCCATAACATCAACTCATAATCCGGCAATAAACGTTTCCAACTATCAATGCAAAACTGAATCTTCTTAGGATAGGGATCATCGCCTAACCAACAATAATGAATAATCTTAGGTATCATGGTCTTAGTAATTAGCAATAATGACGTAATCTGCAGTACAAAATAGCGGATAAGCGAATAATGCCAATCTTCATACGATCCACCCATCCAAACAAATGAGCATCGTACGGAGTCGTTTGCATCATTGGTTCTAATCGCTTCAAATAGTTATATCTATTCGCATAATCGCGTTTGGCAATAGTAGTAATAATGGACTCACACATATTCCATATCTGTCGATTAAACAGAGTCCATGAATTATATTCTTTCTTCAGTTGCTGCAATCGTTCCAAAGTCTGGAACTGATGTTCTATATTTATTTGAGCATGTTCCAAAGTCTGCACATGAGTTATAGAGCCATCACGTAACTTATACTGATACACCTCCTCGTCACATATCATCATACGTTGAGTATACCATAACATAATAGGTGTCCAACGTACATCCTCATAATAAACTCCTTTCTCAAACCACAGGGGACAAACCTCATTCATAATTAATGTTCTCCGGATAAGATAAGTCCAAACGTATGCTCTAAAAACTTTCTGATAACTCAAATACTCCTTTCCGTCCAACATCGTTTCTCGCGGACCCCATGTGCGACTTGCCTGCTTTTTCTTTCCCGATTCGTCATACACTCCATATTGAAAACGCAACACATCTAACTCATTCCGCATAGCTAAAGATAATGGGCGAGTTAATGAGCGTGGCCGTAAGGTGTCATCTGCATCCAGAAAAAGAACATATTGTCCTTGGGCTTGTTGCAGACCGTTATTCCGCGCCATGGACAGACCTTGATTAGGTTGATGCACAACCTTTATATTGGGCATTCGTTTACTCCATGAATCAGCAATTATTGACGTATCATCCGTTGAACCATCATCTACTACAATAACCTCGTACTGCTCGTTAAGGAATTCTTGTGCCAACACACTCTCCAAACATGCATCCAAATAGGCGGCTACATTATAGGCGGGAATAATAATGGATATATTCGGTTTCATTCAAAGATGGCTTTTAGAGTGATACTTAGGGTAGATTTAACAGCAATAATAATCTTCTTATGCCACGGTAAACAGCGGATGGTCAAGATAACGCCTAACTTGCGGAATGGGTTAACCATCGTATTACAACGGCATATCTTATCTAAACAATCTAACACCTCCAAATCGGTGATGGACGATTGATAAGTACGATAAACAATCTCTAACGGGACAAAGCGTTCATCAGGAATGAAACCATAAAAAGTGGGTAAATAATGCACCTTCTGTCGGAAAGTCAAATGCCCATAACGGATGGCCCCATCCACGGTATTTTTATCATGATGCCGGTAATTCATCAATACATCCGGCAAGTTATGTTTCTCTCCTAACAAAACCCCCGCGTACGCTATCCATTCGTCATAATAAAGAGCAGTCAAACTATTCTCAACCTGATATATAGTTGGCAACAAAATATCTAATAATGCTCGATTAAACAACATTGTACAACCTTGATTACGCGAGTAGGTAAGCAAGGTTGCAGCCCAACCTTCTGTATAAGGAGCATGAACAACCGAAAACACTTCGCCACCGGCATTAATATCTTGACGCAAAGATGACACCACACAAGGTTTACGCATATCCATCGTTGCCATGTGCGCGCACAAAACCTCTAATTTATTAGGAAACCATATATCATCTTGATCGCATATGCTAATCACGTCTCCAGTACACAACGCCATGGCTTTAAAGAAATTGCCATTCACACCCAAAGACTGTTTATTCACTGCATAAATCAATCCATAACGCTGCTTATATTCTTCCAATATAGCTACAGTACCATCTGTTGAACCATCATCACATACCACCACCTCATCAGGAAGACGAGTCTGTTGATAGATGCTGTCTAACTGTTCACGTAAGAAACGAGCACCATTATATGTCGCTATAACAAGAGATAGGGTCATTATTCAGCTTCTTTTATGCGATCTTCGTAGAAACTATAGTTACACACTTCATGATAAGCATCTTCACGGAAGAAGACATCTTCGGTCTCATCCAAAATACACGTATAAGGCACAAAAAACTGATAGAAATGAAAATCTATCCTAGGCCAATATGCCACTTCATACCATATCCAAAAAACAAACGCAGCCACAATAGTGCCTAATCGAAAAATAAGATGTAGCTTGGTCTCTAATAAATGAGCCACCAATTCTGTCAGCATAATAAGATAAAATATCTGCACGTAGTTGAAAAAACGAGTAAATCCGGCAAATACACATCCTATAAAAGCAAGCAAAATCAGCAAACTGCTCATATGGTCTCGGTAAGTCTTTTCCGAAGAACTAACCGACTGCTCCCGATTAAAATAAATGGCACAGATAGGCACAACCATCATGGATAGGAACGAACGCAAGAAACCGAACAAATTAGTCTGAATGGATGTGTAAGTGACCAACTTACGTCCTAACGCACCGGCATCATGACTTAAGAAATAAGACAACATAGGTATTAGCACCAAATCACTCAAAACCCAGCAACCAAAAGTAATAGCCAATATGATAAGGACTTTCTTTCTACTCAACTCTATGTGCCGAATGAATGGCACAATCAATAGTAAACAGGCTGACAAATGGAAACCCAATGCCAATATGGTAAATAACCAATACTTCTTCGGCTTGCCTTCAAGAAAAGATTCCATTGCTACCAAACCAAAAGCGATGGCAGGACCTTCACGCATCACCTCCGTGTTGAACTGGAAGAAGATTTCGGAGACAAAATATAACAGAAGAAATATAAAACCATGGTCGGTATGCTTGCGCACAATCTCACAAATGGGAATATTAACCAGGAGAGCTAACGCGAACTGAAGCACATAGAACGAATCCGTAGTAGTCTTAACAACCAAGCATAAGAGCGTCCATAAAGGCATAAAACCATGACGGACAACCTCGTCTGCCATACATTCCCAAATAGCGTCTAATCCGCTATAGTAATACTCAAAGAAAGTCATGTAGGCGAATTTATCTCCGCCTAAGCCATAACTAAAACCGACAATGCATATCAAAAAGAAATATAAACCTCTATATGCCGTCAGTTTATAAGTTCCATACCCCTCCTTCTTATCAAAGAAGATGGAACAAAGAATGGTCAATAGAATAAATATGACATACACCCAGGTCATAACCACTCGGGAATATCCTCACGCCAATAGAAAACAATCAAACCTAAAGTTACCAGCAACAAGAATATACCTACTATCATCGCACGTTTAGGGAATATGGAATGATATGGGAGTTCAGCATGTTGAAGAATAATAAACATCGGCTGATGTTCTTGCTCTCGTACCTTTGCTATTTCATACATAGTGGCTGCCACCTGTCCTTGATTAGATAATTGAGCGTAGTAGTCTAAGTTACGCTGCGCTTTTTCCAAACGATACGCAGATAAGTATGCAGACAATTGATTACATACCATATTGGTCATCTGCTGTGCAATAACAGGATCCTTGGCCGTAACCGAAATAACAATAGACGCATCCTTACGCGACAATTTACAGGTAATATCCTCACGCATCCGAGCAAGCAACTGACCTTCATTGAGTGATTTAGGATATAAATCAACTATGGTTTGCTGTTTGCCTGTTATATCCGTTACTTGTTTTTGAGATAATTCCTGCAAAAACAAGCAGTCCGTAATCACATCAGCATATGTATTCGGAGTAATAGCATCACCTGTGGCGCTGATTCGCATATCGACACCCATTTCGTCAAAGATTCTCTGAAAAGCCAATGTTTCTTGTAGATTGTATTCAGGAACAACCTTCATTTGGCACTGCCATTTGCGAGGCAATAAGTATGTAGCACCACCTACTAGTACGGCAGTACCTATCCAAACAAGGAGGAAAACCCACCAATGATTCCATAATTTACCCCAAAGGGATTTGACGTCTACATGGTTACTCTTTGCATTCATAATATTAAATAGTTAATTGAAAAGTTTGCAAAGATACAATTTATTTTGCATATATGCAAAAAAAAATAAAAAAAAGAGTCCAAAATGTGCATTTTGAACTCTTTTTCAGTGTTTGTAGGTAATTTTTACAAGCACTTACTTCATTAAGCTTCTGCATTTTCAGCTGGAGCAACTTCTTCGGCAGCAGCTTCCTCTGCGGGAATTTCTTCACCATTGGCCTCAGCCTCGGCAGCAGCAGCTTCTTGAGCAGCCTCTTGTGCTTTAGCAGCCAATGCATCAGCCTCAGCTTTGCGCTTTGCAGCTACAGCTTCTGCTTTTGCTTTGTTAGCCTCCACCTCAGCAGCCATTGCCTTTTTAGCCTCAGCTACTTTCTTGTCGGCTTCTGCTTTCGAAATCTTACTGTTCTTGGCATCCTTCTCAGCTTTCCAAGCATTGAAACGCTTTTGAGCCTCAGCTTCATCAAACGCTCCTTTCTTAACACCACCTTGTAAATGCTTCATCAGCATCACACCTTCTCCGGAGAGAATAAAACGAACGGTGTCCGAAGGTTGTGCTCCTACATTTACCCAATACAATGCGCGCTCAAAGTTTAAATCAACTTTAGCGGGATTCAAGTTGGGGTTGTAAGAACCAATACGTTCAATGATTTTGCCATCACGCGGCGAGCGGCTGTCTGCTACTACAATGTGATAGTAAGCGTAGTCTTTGTGACCATGACGAGCCAAACGAATTTTTGTTGCCATGTTGTTTGTTGTTTATGGGCTTCGAATAACACGTATCCACACCCGGGTTAATAATAATTTATAATACCTTCTATCGGTAACCCGTCATCCGAATGGCAGTTCGGAATATCGGTGTGTTCGGAAACACCTCGACCGAAAAGGCGTGCAAAATTACAATAAATATTTGGATTGACCAAATAAATTACATAGTTTTTTTATTTTTTTGACGTTTTACATGCTAATTTTGACCTTTTATATAAAAAAAATAGACAAATGCTTGAATTAAATTTGCTTTTTCAAAAAAAAAAGTGTACCTTTGCGTCGTAATTTGAGTTAGTATGCGTTTTAGAGATATAATAGGTCAAGAACCGGTTAAGCAACAACTGCGTTTAAGCGTGCAACAAAACCGCATTCCACATGCGCAATTGCTCTCCGGTCCCGAAGGTGTAGGTAAACTGCAATTGGCTATTGCCTATGCCCAATACCTGACTTGCCCTCATCGTACCGAAGAGGATAGTTGTGGTCAATGCCCCAGTTGCTTGCAATTCCAAAATCTGCAGCATCCTGACCTCCACTTCGCCTTCCCTATCGTTAAAACAGATAACGGAGATACCTGCGATGCTTTTATGGACGACTGGCGGGAAATGATCACTACCCATCCGTACTTTAATTTGGACGACTGGTATCATGCCTTAGGCGTAGAAACTAAACAAGGTATGATATACGAAAAGGAGAGTGGCGAAATATTACGCAAACTATCCCTTAAAAGTTTTGGCGATGGCTATAAAATAATGATTATTTGGCAGCCGGAAAAAATGAATACCACTTGCGCCAATAAACTGCTAAAACTGCTTGAAGAGCCCCCTCAAAAAACTCTCTTCCTTCTCGTTAGCGAACACCCGGATGAACTACTCTCTACCATCCTCAGTCGTGTGCAGCAGATTAGAGTGCCAAAATTAGACGAACAACTCCTTAGTCAATTATTCTCCCCGGATATCGCACATATCGCCAACGGAAGTTATTTAGCAGCCCAACGTTTATCCGATGAATCCGAACAAAATAACCAGTTCTTCAACGACTTTGTTGCCCTAATGCGACGCGCATGGAAAGTGGGACGACAGCAAGACTATGCAGCACTACAAGAACTGCGTAAATGGAGCAACGACATGGCAGATGCTAAGATTGGTCGGGAGCGGCAAAAAGCATTCCTCCAATATGCACAAAAGCAGGTAAGAGAGAACTATATCTATAATCTCCAAATGCCACAAATGAATTACCAAACGGCTGACGAAAGTGCTTTCTCCACCAAGTTTGCACCGTTCATCCATAGCGGAAACGTTGAAGCCATTATGAATGAACTGGACCGAGCCGAGCAACAAATAGCCCAAAACGGAAATGCTAAAATCATCTTCTTTGATTTATGCTTACAAATGATTGTACTGATTAAGAAATAATATATCCGTATGAATGATAAATTTACATTAAACAATGAGTCCTGCCAATTCTCCAACAAAGCTTGCCGCCGGAATTCGGCGCACATGCTGCCTGTAGTGGATTGGTTGAGCGACCTGCCGGAAAACATCTCTGCTACCGACCTCGTTGAGGTGCAATTCAAAAACACCCGCAAGGGCTACTATCGCAACGAGAATAAATTGCCCCTCGAGAAAGGGACCCTCGTAGCCGTTGAAGGCAATCCGGGACATGACATCGGCGAAGTAACCCTCACCGGCAAATTGGTACTTAACCAAATGAAGAAATACCATATTGACCTGGACCGCTACGAGATTCGCACTATCTATCGCCTGGCTACCGAACAAGATCTCAAGCGTGCTGCCGAAGCACATGCTAAAGAACATGCCACTATGATTGATGCACGACGACTTGCCAAATCGTTGGGGCTTGAAATGAAGATTGGTGATGTGGAATATCAAGGCGACGGGAACAAGGCTATCTTCTACTATATTGCCGATGGACGCGTGGATTTTAGGCAACTCATCAAAGTCTACGCCGAGACGTTCCGCATCCGTATCGAAATGAAGCAAATCGGTGCCCGTCAGGAAGCCGGTCGTATCGGAGGCACAGGACCTTGCGGACGTGAACTATGCTGCTCCACTTGGATGACCCAATTCAATAGTGTCGGCACCGGCGCTGCACGGTTGCAGCATATCTCACCCAACCCGCAAAAACTAGCAGGACAATGCGCTAAACTCAAATGCTGCCTTAACTACGAAGTGCCCGTTTATGAGGATGCTAAACAACACGGCATCGTATTAGGCTCACCCGTAATAGAAGAGGAAAACGAACCCGAATTGGGATTCCAAAATGATGTGGCAGAAGGAGATGTAACACGATTCGACCGCAAGAATAAAAACAAAAATAACCGCCGTCATGATGCGCAGAAACATTCTCATTCTAATCAGTAGTTTGTGCCTCATCGCATGCCATAATCGCACTATGTACAACAACTTCCAACCTGTTCCTATGACCGGCTGGAATGAGGACTCCATACTCCGTTTTGATATACCTGTCTCAGATACGACACATACCTACAATGTACTCCTGCATATCAGACATACGGATGCCTATCCATACCAAAATATGTGGCTATTCATCGGAGAAAATACCATTCATTACGATACCATTGAGTTCTACCTGGCTAATGACCGGGGACAATGGCTCGGCAATGGTCAATCCGTTCTTGAGATGCCGGTTCTGTATCGGGAGAACTTACGCTTTACCGATACACTCTATACCCTCACCGTCCAACAAGGTATGCGCAACGAACTGCTACCGGGCGTCTCTGATATAGGCGTGGAGATAACCCGAACTCAGACTAAGTAATATGGGTAAGAATAAACTCAAAAAATTTGCAGAAATGGAGACGTTCTCCAACGTTTTCCAATGCGCCATCGGACAACTCAATGCCGAAGGTAAGTTTGAGAGTCGCGAAGATACATCCGTGCAAGCCATGCGCGGACATTGGCACGATACATACTTCCACAACACCCATCCCATCGTACTCGAACTGGGATGTGGACGCGGAGAATACACCGTCGGACTAGCCGCCCTCTATCCCGATAAGAACTTCATCGGAGTGGACATCAAAGGCGCCCGTCTGTGGGCCGGAGCCAAACAAGCCATTGAACAAAACCTAACCAATGTGGCTTTCTTACGTACCAACATCGAAATGCTATCACGTTTCTTTGCTCCCGATGAAATAGCAGAGATATGGATTACCTTCCCGGATCCGCAAATGAAAAAAGCTACCAAGCGACTCACCTCATCATTCTTTATGCAACGCTACCAGGAAGTGATAATCCCCGACGGACTCATTCACCTCAAAACCGATAGTCCTTTTTTATCCACGTACACGCGCGAAATGATTCGTATCAACCGCTACCCGCTCATTGCCGACACTGCCGACTTATATGCACCCGCTAATGCTAATCAGCCCTTGCTACATGAAGCGCAGGCACTGCAAACGCACTATGAACAACAGTGGTTAGACCGTGGACTCAAAATCAACTATATCACTTGGAAACTGACAAAAAAGTCAGATTTCATCGAACCAACCATTGAAATCGAGAAGGACACTTATCGCTCCTACGGACGGAACTACCAAGTCCTAAACACTAAACTCTAAACAAACATGTATCCCCAACAAATAATTGATGCATTGCGCCATGTGCGCTATCCCGGAACAGGAAAAGATATAATTGAAAGCGGAATGCTCGAAGATGATATTCGCATTCAAGGATTTGATGTATCTTTCTCCATGATCTTCCCCAAGGACAACGACCCCTTCCTCGCATCTATGCTCAAGGCAGCCGAAACGGCCATACATACCTATGCCGAACCGAATGCCGCCGTCACTATTCATACTAAATTCAAGAAAACAACCACACCCGGCACTCAACGTCCTGCATTGGATGCCAAACATATCATCGCCATCCATAGCGGCAAGGGCGGTGTAGGCAAATCAACCGTAGCTGCTAACTTAGCCATCGCTTTGGCTAAGCGCGGACTCAAAGTCGGACTGCTGGATGCCGATATACACGGACCGTCCATCCCTAAGATGTTCCATATTGAAGACTGCCGTCCCTACTCCGTTGAGGAAGATGGACGAACCCTGATTGAACCCATTGAACAATATGGTATCAAGATGCTCAGTATCGGTCTATTCGTAGATGTGAACTCGGCCGTGGTATGGCGCGGAGGAATGGCATCCAATGCCATTAAACAACTCATCCAAGATGGCCATTGGGGAACCCTGGATTATTTCCTCATTGACCTGCCTCCGGGCACCTCGGATATCCACCTTACCATGATGAGTGAACTGCACCTGACCGGTGCCATCGTCGTCACTACCCCTCAGCCCGTCGCACTCGTAGATGCGCGTAAAGGAGTGGATATGTTCCAAAACGAAAAAATTAACGTGCCTGTACTCGGCATCATAGAGAATATGTCATGGTTCACCCCCGCCGAACTGCCATCCAATCGCTACTACTTATTCGGCAAAGATGGCGGCAAGGATCTCGCCAATGAACTGCAAGTGCCTCTTTTGGGACAAGTGCCTTTGGTGCAGTCTATCCGCGAAGCCGGGGACCAAGGTGCTCCCATTGCCATGCAAGAGGGGCATCCCGCCGCTGCAATCTTTGATGCTATTGCTCAACAACTAATCACTGCCTAACTTCCACCACCCGTGTCCAACATCAAAGCCACTGAATTAGGAACGCAATCTATACGCCAACTGCTCGTTAAGTATGCATTGCCCGGCATCATCGCAATGACCGCCAGTTCACTATATAACATAGTGGACTCTATCTTTATCGGACATGGATGCGGAGCCATGGCGCTATCCGGATTAACCGTAGCCAAACCTTTCATGGATATATGTGCGGCATTCGGCAGTCTGGTGGGTGTAGGAGCCAGCACAATGGTGGCGATCAAATTAGGTGAGAAAGATTACGAGAGTGCCAATAAAGTGCTAGGCAACGTCATTGTCCTCAACATCCTGCTCTCCTCTCTGGTCATGATCATCGGCCTCGCCTTCCTCAACCCTATCCTCTATGCCTTCGGCGCCAGCGATGTAGATATAGTTTATGCACGCGAGTATATGCAAATCATCCTATACGGCAATATACTCACGCATATCTATTTTGGTCTTAATAGCGTTCTACGATCCATGGGGCACCCCCGTTCATCCATGGCTGCAACCATCGTGGCGGTATTTGTGAATGTCATCCTTGACCCCATCTTTATCTTTAAGTTCGATATGGGCGTACGCGGCGCAGCGTTAGCCACCATCATTTCACAAGCCATTGCCGTCATTTGGCAAATGATGATCTTCTGTAATCCTAAAGAAATCATCCATTTTCATCGGGGAATATGGCGTTTAGATGCAGCCATTACACGCCGTGCTTTGGCCATTGGTACATCACCTTTCCTCATGAACTTAGCCCACTGTTTTGTAGTGGTCATCATCAATAACTGCCTCATGTTCTATGGTGGCGATATGGCAAAGGCCAGTTTCGGTATCATCAACCGAATCACCTTTGTATTCGCCATGATTGTGATGGGACTCAACCAAGGCATGCAACCGATTGTTGGATATAACTACGGAGCTAAACAATATCGACGTATGTGGCGGGCGATGTATCTTACTTCCATCTGCGCCACCTTTGTAATGGGAGGAGTCTTCCTATTGGGTGAAATGGTGCCCGATCTCATGGTTAAGATGTTCACCCATGACACCCAACTCGTTTCGCTCACTATCCTGCCTACCCGCATCCTCGCTTGCTCCATGCTCCTCGTCGGATTCCAAATGGTGACCGTCAATTTCTTCACATCCATCGGTATGGCTGGCAAGTCCATCTTCCTCAGCCTCACTCGACAAGTACTATACCTCATTCCTTTGGCATTAATCCTGCCTAATTTCTTCGTATCCAACCCTATCTTAGGCGTATGGTGGGCATTACCCATAAGTGATACTATCTCAGCGATTACCGCTGCGATCATGCTGATGGTTGTTCATCCCAAACTCAAATAAAATCAATGTAACACGGCGATCGTAAAGCGCTCCCTGACAGGACGCGCGTGCTCGTTCGTAATCTCTACAACCGCTATATAGATACCAATAGCTACTTTTTGACCAAAACGATTCTTACCGTCCCAAACGATAGAACCGCTCGCATCCATCGGCAAATGTCGTCCTAAATCACGCACAATAATACCATCTGCATCATAGATGGCAGAGGTGTACCAATACCCGGTCTCGTCTTCCTCTGCATTAGCAATGGTATAATCAATTCTCACTTCATCCTCATATCCGTCTCCATTCAATGATAGACACTCATTTGATAAAGCCAATGTCACTTCCCCCACCTTGGGTTGCGGTTCCGGGATAGGTGCTTGCTGCGCCTCTCCTCTCACCACGATGCTATCAAAATACATATCCGTTCCTCTTTCCTTACTGTTCTTAATCATCAGTCCCACCCAGGTCGGTTGTAACCAATCAACCCAATAACTTCCCTCTCGCATCTCCACCGTATCCTGCCCTTCCACTAAACTATATAGTTGCATAGCACCATCATTAGAACGAGTCAGTCGGACATTCACTCTGGCGTCCGAACCCAATCCTTTTACACGCGCTTCGTCCTCAATCACCTTCGTGCCTTCGCCTCGATGCAGTCGGTATAATGTCACATTCTTATTCGTACCTCCCACTTGTACATAATAACCTTCTTGCAACTCCTCGTCCTCCATCAAATAGAACCGTGTCAGGTTATACGCTGAACAGCCACCATAGATACGCGTCCAAAAACTCCATTCGGCATTCACGGAGGCATCCGAAGCCCGAATAAGCAGACTCTCCGCAGCACCATCTACATGGTTTTGCAATTGTTCCTTGCGGTTAATCGTCAGGTTAGACCAGTCGCCTAACCATTGTTCATGAGCCGCAGTTGTATCACTGAAAGTCTCGATGAATCCGGACATTTGTAGCAATAATGCAAATAAAACACCTAACATACTAACTATCTATATGAAATCTAAAACGCATGGACCAATTAGGAGCACCCGGATCATCACGATGCGTCAATCGCCATACACTCATCAAATCGGCTATACGCAGTATATTACCTATTCCTACACCAATTTCCACGTACGGTGTAGTCAAATTATTCAAGCGTCCATCGGGAAAAGCCAACAACTCATTATGTTTACCGGACAGTCCTCCGTATGCCATCTTAAAACTCACTAACTCACGCAGTCGCAATACCCGTATTCCGGGAATAAGATTGAATAAACAGCCTCCGCCATTCCAATCCACATGCATCAGCATATACCGATCGGCAGCGTACTGGTAGTTATGCATCAACGTGAATCGATAAGGGTCATACGCATACGATTGGTTGCCATCAAAGATATTGAGCATTGGGAAAGGCACCACCCCCAATATAATACCGGCCTCTATCATGTAATCCAATTGTCCGCCTGCCCCTAACGGCTGGTGATGACGCAACATCACGTTCAATTTACCATATACATGCTCTCCCTCTTCGCCATCCATGTGTACACTACCTATTTCACCTCCTAAATACAGCACCGGCAAATGATTATAGATATGCACGCGACGGCAATATAAATCCACTTTTTTCTCATTCCAACTCAGCCGGAATACAGCACTCAACTTGCCATATCTAAAGGACGGTTGAGCATTGTAGTTCCGGGTTGGTTCGCCGTATCCCATTCTACCTATACTCACCCGGGTCTGCGTTTCTAAATGGTCTGTCCAATCGCTCTCCCAATCCAATCGTATCTCACGATTACGAACGGCAGAGTTATACGTATAACTGCCCTTATATAGTCCCTTAATCATGGCCGTGGTAATGCCCATTTGCGGACTCCATACTGCATTCTCACGCATCAGTCGGTCAAAGTCCGACACCTCAGAATACACGTATTCATCGGCATAACGCAGCCGCAGCATATTGCGTCTAAGTGTCGGCATATTCCAATGCACCGTACCCATTCCTTTCCACGCATGGTCACCTATGCCGTATGCCGCGTATGCTTCCAAACATACGTTCTTCCATAACGTAGGCGATGTACGCAACGGCAAACCCAATCGCACCTGCTCTTGATTATTCACATGGATAATCTCACTTACATTTCCTATCTCCACCTTTGTGCCCGTCGGAATATACGCATTCTGAATCACATACGCAAAGAACCGCGCTGTACGCATAATCGGACTATCCGCCACCTTCGCCATCATCGTGTCAACGTCAACGTCAACGTCCTCGTTAACGTCAACGTTAGATAGCGTACATCTCTTCCTATGTTCAATCAGCACCGTCGGGAAGAAATGACTGGAGTCGGCTTTGATGGCAAAATCCAGCAACATACTGCGATACTCGCTGCTCACACCGTGACTAAGACTATCAAAATGTTGTTCAATACGCATTTGATGCAGGTAATTGGCACTTACCTGACGAGGTACGTTCGCCTCAATGGCCACCAAAGTTGCCGAAGCCGAATCAATCCACATCTGTCCATCAAACGTCTTATAATACGGATTGCGCGTCTTAAAATCTACCTGATACGTCTTACCCTGCGCCGTAGCCACCGAATCCACTAAGTAATACCGATAAAACGTATTGCCATCACCGGCTAATGGACTCAAAAAAGAGGTATTATAAATAGGAATGATATTTTTGTAAAAATTCACCGTTTCATCCATACCGCTCAGCAGAATTTCATAGTCCGTTTCGGCCATCATTACCGCCTGCGATTCCTTCACTCCATTCACGGTCTTTTGCCGATAAAGAGGCAGCAAATACGTCGAATCACTCTGCGCAATCATACCGGCTTGCAGACTCTGCCATAAATGTCTCTTTAAGTGCTTCGCCTCTATATCACTCAGATACAATTTCGTCTCCGTCAATTGGTTTGCGTTTTCGTTTTCGTTTACGTTTGCGTTTACGTTTGCGTTATTCCTCCTCACTCTTTCCAATAGTGGCAACGCCATATTCTCACCCGGCAGCACGAACACATCCTCCAACTGCGTGTTCTTCTCTTGCAGCGGAATATCGATACCGGCCGACTGACCCGGCTCAATCTTGAAATGAGTCGTCTTATACCCTATGCTGGAAACAGTTACGCGAGCGCTGCGCTCTAAATCACAACGTAACAAAAAAACACCCTCTGCCGTCGTAGTCGTGCCAATCTGTGTGCCGGGGATATACACCGATACATTCGGCAATGGCTCGCCACTTTGACTGTCGTATATCTCCCCCACGATGGTGGTGTTCTGGGCTACCATACTCACCATCATCAGCGTCGCACATACTATGACAATACATCTCTTCACTATTGATTGGCAGGGTGGTACTGCAAGATAGCCTTGCGTAAATCATGGATATCTACATGCGTATAGATCTCCGTCGTCGTTATATCTTCATGACCCAATAACTGCTGAATGATTCTCAGGTCGGCTCCGTTCTGCAGCAAATGCGTTGCGAACGAATGCCGCAATGTATGGGGAGAGATAGTCTTTTTTATTCCGGCAGCAGCGGCTAATCGACGGATAATAGTGAACACCATCATTCGCGTCAACTGATGCCCGCGGCAGTTCAAGAAAGCATAGTCCTCCTGACCCGTCTCTATCGTCAAATGACTGCGGTCCTCCATCCAGTAATCAAACCATTTATCCGCTTCCGGCGAAATAGGCACCAGTCTCTCCTTACTGCCCTTCCCATGAATGAGCATATACTGCTCCTGACGATACATATCGCTCAGTTTGAGATTCACTAACTCACTTACGCGCAGACCGCTGCCATACAGCATCTCCATCATCGCACGGTTGCGATGCCCTTCCGCCTTACTCAAATCCACCGCCTCCACTAATTTATTCACTTCCTCCAACGTCAGCGTATTAGGCAGATGCAACTCCTTGCGAGGCATCTCAATCAATTCGCTCGGATCATCGTCTCGGTAATTATGATACAGCAAAAAGCGATAAAACGAATGAATCCCACTTAATATACGTGCCTGACTGCGGGCGGCCGTCTTGCCGGAAAACTGGTTATACACAAAAGCCTCCAAGTCCTCATACGTGGCATCCTCTATCGGATGACCTACTTGCGCCTCGTTGAAGTAGTCCACCAGTTTCTGTAAGTCCTGCTCGTAGGCCAGCACCGAGTTCTCACTCAGACCTCGCTCTAACTTCAGGTAAATATGGTAGTCTTTGCGTATATCTTTCATCACTCGTTCTCTATCTCAATCTTATGGGCAGGATACCATGCTGCGACAGCCCCTAATCCCAGCACCATCATTGTCACCCAGATCAAATCCATTATCTCTACATGCACCGGGTAGGCACTTAGTACGTACTGGGTGCCATTGCCTAATTGCAATATACCATACTGCTCCTGAATGACGCACAACGCCACACCCAGTACCAGTCCCAATATAGCACCCAAGGACGAAATCAGCCAGCCTTCAATCAGGAAAATCCTGCGGATAAGCCGGCGGTCGGCACCTAAGTCGCGCAGCACGCGTATATCCGCACGTTTATCTATAATGAGCATTGTCAGCGAACCGATTATATTAAACGATGCTATCAACAGAATAAACACCATCAACAAGGCCGTCAACCATTTTTCTATCTTCAGTATCCTAAAGAAATCCGCCTGCTGCTCATAGCGGTCCATCACCTTGTATTCTTCTCCCAGCACTTTCTCAATCGCTTTCTTCACCTTCCCCACTTCGCCGTCAACACCAATCTCTACGGCAGTCACTTCATGCTCGTCGTAATCAAACATCTGCCGTGCCATGCGGATATCCACCAGCATCATCTTATCGTCGTACTTGATCTGATTGACCGCAAAAATACCGGCCATGAAGCATGTTTGGCGATTGAAACTATCTTCCGGCCTCAGCATATCCACCTCACCTCTACGCTTAGGTGCATACAGGTGCAGACCATGAATGAAATGCGCCCCAACGCTCAACTGATTACTCAGTCCGATGCCCATCACAGTGCTGTAGAACTTACCATCAAACACCTCGTAATGCCCATCTACGATGATGGAATCAATCTCCGTCAGTTGCTCATATAACGAGTCCACACCCTTTAACTGCGCAGGAATTTGTTGGTCCTTATACTCCACCAACGCCGTGCCGATGACCGTCTCTGAAAACACCGCTACACCATCCATCGTTCGGATCGAATCCCAGACCGCACCTTCGGTCTGAAAACTGGCCTCCTGCCGATGCTCAATGCGCAAGTCCGGATCCAGATGCGAGAACATGCCTTCAATCACCACCCCAAAACCATTCATCACACTCAGCACACACACCATCGCAGCCGTCACTACCATCACGGCAGCGGCACTCACTCCACTCACGATATTAATGGCATTATGGCTCTTCTTGCCCCATAAATACCGCCAGGCTATTTTCAACTCTACTTTGGTCATTTACCCAATAA
>JAGHTR010000156.1 GCA_018065205.1 Candidatus Colicola caccequi | reverse complement strand
GGTACGGTGATGGATGCTGCTTTGGGAGAACCAATTATTGGTGCCAATATTATTGAAAAAGGAACTACCAATGGTACAATTACCGACTTTGATGGTAACTTTGCAATAACTGTTCAAAATGGTGCTATCCTTCAAATCTCATACATTGGATATAAAACCCTCGAACTGCCGGCAAAGGCTGTCATGAAGGTGGAGATGGGCGAGGATACCGAAGTGTTAGAGGATGTAGTGGTTGTAGGTTATGGTACCGTTAAGAAAAACGATGCTACCGGTTCGGTAACAGCCATCAAACCTGATGAAATGAATAAGGGTCTCGTTACTAACGCCCAAGACATGTTGTCCGGTAAGATTGCCGGTGTACAAGTTACGGATAATGGTGGTACTCCCGGTGGTGGAGCCAGCATTCGTATTCGTGGTGGATCATCCTTGTCCGCAAGTAACGATCCTCTTATCGTCATCGATGGTTTGGCAATGGATAATAACGGTATTCCTGGAGCTGCTAACCCGCTCTCCATGGTGAACCCGAACGATATTGAGACCTTTACCGTCTTAAAAGATGCTTCTGCAACTGCCATCTATGGTAGTCGTGCATCCAATGGTGTCATTATTATTACCACAAAGAAAGGTGCTTCCGGTTCAAAACTCAAAGTATCCTACGATGGTAACGTTAGCTTTGGTACTCTTACCAATAAGATTCAAACCTTCACCGGCGATGAACTTCGTGCTTATGCTACAGCATTAGGTCACAACCATGATGCTATGGCTTTCTTAGGTACGCAAAACACCAATTGGCAAGATCAGGTTTATCGCACCGCTATTTCTACCGACCATAACATATCCCTCATGGGTGGCGTTAAAAATAAAAACGTAGATATGCCTTACCGCGCATCTATTGGTTATACGCTTAATAATGGTACGATTAAGACTTCGCAAATGCAACGTGTAACGGCTGCCTTAAACCTGTCTCCGTCATTCTTGGATAAACACCTGAACTTCAATATTAACGCCAAGGGTATGTATATCTACAATAGTTATGAACCTGGCGTAGTTGGAGCCGCTCTATCAATGGATCCTACTCAACCCGTTCGCGGTGGAGCTACCAGTATCTATGGCAATGCTTCTCCTACTACGGAAGAGGCTAATGCTCTGTTCGGTGGTTATTTCCAACCTACACAGCCTGCTACCTATAACGATGATGTATGGTACCTCAAACCCAAAGATAACTGCACCTACAACCCTGTTGCTGCGCTTAACCAAAAGTCCAGTATCGCTAATTCAGGTGCTTTCGTAGGTAACTTTGAGGCTGACTATATGATTCATGGCTTTGAGGATATGCACCTCCATGCTAACTTTGGTGCTGACTATAGTTATGGTAAACAGAAATATAGCAATAGCGTCTATGGCTCGGATAGTCACTACTACGGCTACGAAGGATACGATGTTAAGCATAAATACAACCTCCAATTCAATGCCTATGTACAATGGGGTCATGATTGGGAGCAAGCCAAACAGCACTTTGATATCATGGCTGGTTACGAGTGGCAACACTTCTATAACGACTTTGAGAACAATGGCCACGGAATGTATCCGTTAACTAACAACGATCCTCTCTTAGCCGGTACACCTGCTAATGTTTCCCATAGTACGTTCAAAACTGAAAGTTACCTTGTTTCTTTCTTCGGCCGTTTGAACTATATCGGTTGGAACCAGTTGATGATTACGGCTACTGTCCGTGGTGATGGATCTTCTCGTTTCGCACCTGACCATCGTTGGGGTATCTTCCCATCTGTGGCGTTGGGTTGGAAGATTAAAGAGACCTTTATGCCGGATCAAAATATCTGTAATGACTTGAAACTCCGTCTCGGTTATGGTATTACCGGTCAGCAGGAGATTAACCAAGGTGATTATCCATACATGGCCACTTATACTGTGACTAAGAACCCCGCTGCTTATTATCCTGTTGGTGGTGATAACTACGCTACGATTAACAAGGATAACGAAGTCGTTAATCCTCAGGCTGGCGAGTATGTAATGGATAAGAATGGTAATATCCTTTATACTTCCTATCGTCCTAATGCTTTCAACAAGGATTTGACTTGGGAGAAGACCACTACCTATAACGTAGGTTTGGACTTCGGTTTCCTCAATAACCGTATCACCGGTAACATCGATTACTACTACCGTAAAACCGATGACCTGTTGAATACTGTTCCTTGCGCCGTTGGTACTAACTTCCGTAACCGCGTAATTGCTAACGTTGGTACTCTTACCAACCAAGGTGTTGAGTTCGCTTTCAATGCCGTTATTTTGGATTACGGACGTAAATTCAAATGGGACTTTGGCTACAACCTCACCTATAATGTTAACAAAATCGTTAAACTAACTACTGGTGAGGAGCAAACTCCTATTCCAACAGGTGGTATTTCTTCCGGTACAGGTAACACCATCCAACAACATGCTGTCGGACAACCAGTTTCCTCCTTCTATGTATATGAGGCAAAACAAGGCGTACGTGAAGATGGTTCTAAGTTCTACTACGTAGTAGACCGCAACAAGGATGGTCAGATTGACGAGCGTGATAAATACTACGACCATAGCCCTGCTGCACCTGTTACGATGGGATTCCAGATGAAGTTCCAATTCTATGGATTTGACCTCGGTATGTCGTTCCGCGCTAACATCGGTAACTATGTGTACAACGATGTAAAAGCTAATAACATGCAATACATCGAGAGTGGTAAAATCAACAAAGATGGTTACTATCATGGTATTCTCAACCAATGCTTTGATGCCTATTGGAACGATGGTATGAAGTCTGATTTGATTTACAAGGATGCTGAAGGTAAGATGGCTGGATTCTCTGAGTGGTTCCGTACGGACTACTTCGTAGAGAACGCTTCATTCTTGCGTTGCGATAATATTACATTGGGTTATAGTTTCAAAACAAAAGATGCTAAACTCTCCGGTCGTGCTTTCTGCACAGTTAGCAATCCGTTCGTAATCTCCAAATATAGCGGATTGGATCCGGAGGTGAATGGTGGTATTGACAACAATATCTACCCACGTTCTATGACAACTGTTTTGGGTATTAACCTGCAATTCTAATTAAGACGAATCGATTAATCCAATTTAATACGTTTTGAAATATGAAAACTGTAAATAAATATTTATTGATTGCTGCAGCTGCTCTTACCTTGACAGCTTGCGTAGATGACTTAAACACTAAGCCATTGGATGAGCACTCTACTACGTCATTTGACCAAAATCAGATGTTTACCAAATGTTACCAAACACTGGCGTTAACCGGTCAACAAGGCCCTGCCGGTGATGGCGATATTGACGATTTGGATGAAGGTACTTCTGCTTTCTATCGTTTGATGTGGGAGTTGAACGAATTCCCTACTGATGAAGGTTGGTGGATTTGGAACGATGTTGGACTGGCTGACATTCGTGTCATGAACTGGAATGGTGAAAATGACCTGGTTAAAGGTCTCTATTATCGTTTCAATATCGACATTAAGTTATGTAACCACTTCTTGGCTAATGCCGGTAGTGATGCTGAGTCTGAAAAGCAGAAAGCCGAGGTCCGTTTCATCCGTGCCTTGAATTACTACTATCTGCTTGACTTGTTCTATGTGGCTCCTTTCTCGATTGAGGAATCTACTGACTATCCGCATTTCTACACTCGTCCTGACCTGTATAAGTGGTTAATTGGCGAGTTGCAAGATTTGACAACTCTTCTGCCTGCTACTCGTGCAAGCAAGTACCGTGTAGATCAAACGGCTGCCAATCTCTTATTAGCTCGTTTATACCTCAATGCTATGGTTTATAATGATGGCGTTGAAGGATTTACTCCACAGTGGGATAAGGCATTAGAATATGCGAACAAGGCTTTGGCAGGTAACTATAAATTGTTAGAGGCAAAAGATTCAACCGTATCTGCTTCCGGAGTTGTTTATTCGGCTTATCAAAAACTCTTTATGGCGGATAATGATATCAATGGTGCACAAGACGAAGCCGTGCTGATGATTTATCAGGATGGTAACTATTGCCAAAGTTATGGTGTGGTTCAATTCCTTGTTGCTGCTACGCGTGATGCTAACATGGTGCCTTGGGGCGTTTCTACCCAATGGAAGTGCTTCCGTACTTCGCCCGAAATGGTGTACAAATTCTTTACGGCTGAGAAGGCCGCTAATGTCAAAGCTGACGAATACGAGATGCGTTATATCGCCAAGGATGACCGTGCTATCCTCTGCTCTTATACCGATTCTACTACCAATAAGTGGAAACTGACTGGTGGTCAAACGGCTGAATTCTACGACAGTTGGGCTTGTCCTAAGTTCTCGGCTGTTTATTCTACGGCTGAACATCCTTCTAAATCTGTTGGCTCCAGTTCTGAGTGGGCTGATACTGATGTTCCTTTGATACGTATTGCAGAGGCATATATGATTAAGGCAGAGGCTTCTTTCCGTAAAGGAGATACTCAGACTGCTGCTGCAGCTATCAATGTCCTGCGTAACCGTGCAAATGCTAAACTTGTTGCAGAGGCAGACGTAACGGAAGAACTTATCATTGATGAATGGTGCCGCGAGTTCTGGGGAGAAGGACGTCGTCGTAGCGACTTAATCCGTTTTAACCGCTTTGCCGGCCCTGCTGCGGATGCTAACAAATATCAATGGGAAGGCCGTGCTGGTAAGACATCTTATACATCGGTAGATGCTAAGTGGAACTGGTATCCTGTTCCTTCTGCTGATAAGATGGCTAACCCCAACTTCAAGAAAGACATCGTGGCTAAACCCGGTGCAATGGATGGTGGTGATGGCTACGGCTATGGTTCTAACTAAGAAAACAAACACACATCAAGGTGTGTTGAAATAATTATTAATAATTAAAACTTAATTAAGTTATGAAGAAATTATTTTCTTTTGTTGCTGCTGCGCTCATGAGCGCAAGCATGTTCGCTACTCCTGCTACGACTCCTACCGTAACGGATTTGGCTGGTGCCGGTTATGATGTAACCGCTAACCGTGTAATCTGCTTGTCTTTTGACGAGCAAGTATGTAATGACATCGTATGGGTGGGTACCTATGTGATGAATGCAAAAGGTGATGGTTGGGAAACCAATCCTGAATTACTTAGTTCTTTTGAGCCTCTCGAAGGTTTTGAAGGTTGGTATGCTCTCGAATTGAATGATGCTTCTGACCCTTGTCAAGGTAAACCCGTTCAACTGAAGAAGGATGGCTCTTTTGCTTGGGATTTCCAATCCGGTGACGTTGAAGCTTGGATTAACATGGCTCAACCCGGCACTCAAACAGCTACCATTGAACCCGGTTATGATGGTGAGGCTAACTGCACATGGCCCACTACCGGTGCGTACATTTATGAGGTTGCTTATTTCAAATTGCACAACTCTCCTTGCGGTGAGGACAAACCCAAACACGATTACACCATTACCGCTTACTTGCCCGAGTTCTGCGCCGAAATCGCAGCTTATGCTGATAGCGTACGCGTAATGGGTAACTTCGATGGTTGGACCGATGGTATCTGGATGGAGAAGAAAATCGATGAGGACTTCAACGATTGTTGGTATGCTGAAATCAAAGACGTTGAGGAAGGCACTGAGTTCAAACTCCGTTTCGGTACCGATGAAAAGTGGGCAGTACAAGTTCAATTGAATGGTAAGGACTTAGGTAATGAGAGAACCGGTGAGACCACCGATATCGTTCTCCAATTCGATGGTGAAGGTTATGGTTTCGCTGCTTGCGCTGCTCCTGTAGAGTACAAATACACCGAGTATGAGAACTGGCAAATTAAGTATGGTAATGCTTGGGAGTGGTCTGATAATATGGAAAAGGTTGAGGACGGTCTCTTCAAATTAGAAATTTATTGGGAAGGTACCGGTATCAACGTTAAGAGTGATGAGAATCCTATCAAGAAAGACTGGTTTGCTCCGGAAGAGCTTACTATTGGTGAAGAAGTTATTGCTCCTGTAACCGTTGATGTATATCTGAAAGTTGTTGACGATGAAACTGTTGCTCTTGGTGTAGGTGTTATTCCTGAAGAACCTACTGCTCTGCCTACCGTTAAGGACATCAAGAACGATGGTAAGTATATCATCAATGGAACTCTTTACATCAAGAAGGGTGACAAGATGGTTAACGTTTTAGGTCTTTAATCTAAACAATACCTCTACAGATTCTGTAGATAACTAAAAGAGGTCTTCGGACCTCTTTTTTTGTTAAAGATGGTCGTAATAGTACTTGCATCCTTGCTTCATCCATGCTTCTACTACCGATATACTACCGATAAGCACAGCACTTATATAGTACTTATATAATACTTATTTAGCAAGTTATTGTAAAAAAATGCCCAATCTCTTGCAAATATGCAAAAAAAGTTGTATCTTTGCAGTCGAATTTGGATAAGTAAACCGATTTTTTGTCGCTTTGCTTGTAAAAATTTGGTGAAATATAACATTTTATGCAGACACCTTTAGATAAAATAGGACGCGTTCCATTTGGTTTGGCAGAACTGGCTACGTTGTATCCTCATATCTCGGATATTAAGGAAAAAGCACGTAGATTGGAAATGACCGGACGAATAATTCGCCTTAAACAGGGACTATATGTGCGTAGTCAGGCTGATATGGAGAAACCATTGGCTACCTATTTGGTAGCGAATCATCTGAATGGACCTTCGTATGTATCCATGCTAACAGCGTTACGTTATTATGGTCTAACGCCAGAAGGGGTCTATATGATTCAGTCCATGACTATTCATTCTTCATGCGAATATCAAACACCCATTGGTCGCTTCACGTATCGTCACGTGACACCTGAATATATGCGATTGGGAATTACTATGCAAAAATCGGAGGATATAGCCTTCTTAATGGCTACAAAGGAGAAAGCTTTATGTGACCTCATTGCAGCAACCCCACATCTCTCATTGCGGTATTTAAAAGATATGAGGACATATTTGGAGGAGGATATTCGTTTTGATATGGACGAGTTAGATAATTTTAATATTGATTTATTGCGAGAAATTGCAGCGGTATCAACTAAGCCGGTGGCAATAAGAACGCTAATTAAATGGTTAGGTCATGAATGATATTTTTGAGTTAATGCTGAATGAACATAAGGCAAAGGATGAATTAGGAGAAAGAAATGCCCTATACGAAACAATGCAACAAGTTGCTTTAGCCGGTCTGTATAGGGGTGGCTTTTTTAAGGAAGCCGCCTTTTATGGAGGCACCTGCTTACGACTATTTCATGGACTTGGTCGATATTCGGAAGATATGGATTTTACGTTGGTTCATAAGAACCCCAATTTTCATTTTGAGGATTATTTTCCGTACATAGTGGCCGAAGCTAAGGCGTTGGGGCGTGAGGTAGAAATCAAGAAAAAGGACAAGGTGAATTTTGGTAGAGTAGAATCTGCATTCTTAAAGGATAATACAGATGTATATAATTTGAGATTCCAAACAGAGAAAACGCTGAAAATTAAAATTGAAGTAGATACAAATCCACCACTTGGCTTTGAAACAGAACAGAAGCCAATGTTATTGCCATTCTCTTTTTACGTACAATGTTTGTCTTTGCCGTATTTATTTGCAGGAAAGGTACATGCTCTCACGTTTCGTCAGTGGAAAACGCGTGTTAAGGGACGTGATTGGTACGACTTTGAATGGTATGTACGTCATCGTGTTCCTTTGAATTGGCAGCATCTGCACGACCGCATCTTAGAGTTTACAGGGGAGGATATGATGTTTGATGACTTTGCAACATTACTACATAACAAGTTGCAAGACACAAATATAGAGGATGTAAAAACAGATGTACTTCCATTTATTATGGACAAGCGAGAATTAGAAATCTGGTCCAACGACTATTTCGTGTCTTTAATCAACCAAATTAAGTGGCAATAAAAAATAATCTATAAATCCTAAAATTCAAACATTATGAACAAACAATCTCTTAACATTCCTGCGATTGCGGTAATGTACTTATTGTTCTTCATGATTGCCTTTGTGACTAACTTTGCTGGGTCTAT
>JAGHTR010000030.1 GCA_018065205.1 Candidatus Colicola caccequi | reverse complement strand
TCATCTTCTGCATAACGCAGATCACTCTCGGATGGAGCTTTATATTTGCACGAAGAAAGGATAGTGGCTATAGCTGCTATAGTGACTATAGAAAATATAGTGAATCGTTTCATATTCGTTAGAATTTATAGGTTAGTGTCAAATAGAAGTTAGCTCCCCATGCATAGTAGTACTTAGATGGGAACTTCCATATATTAGGCGTTATGGTTGAGTTATTGTGCTCATCGGTCACCTTTTGACGAGTGCTACGAGGCAGACGAGCTTGCTGATAACCACCGGTCTTCAAATAGACATTGTTGGTGATGTTGGTGCAAGATAGGTTGATGGACAAGGACTGACGATTCTTGAGATAAATCAGTTTACCCACACTCAAATCAATTACGAAACGATGCCATGGATCTTTGTCAACAAGGGATTCTTGTTCAACCATATACTTATACGGTGATTGCAACTCAGGAATTCCGTAGGC
Organism: Candidatus Colicola caccequi; assembly: GCA_018065205.1. GTDB lineage: Bacteria > Bacteroidota > Bacteroidia > Bacteroidales > Paludibacteraceae > Colicola > Colicola caccequi. Next base: position 57,044 of record JAGHTR010000030.1, on the reverse strand, counting down.
GTTGAGAACAGGGTTGCCTTGTGCATCTAATTCACGGACGTCTCTGCATGCATCATGATCCGTATATACATTGGTAAAATTGCCATTTACGGTGGATCCATCGGCACGAGTGCCATAGAACAAACCTTGCATTCTACGAGAAGGAGCTACACTCATCCAGTTCCAATCATAGTAACTAACCGTTACATCAGCAAACCACATCTTGGGGTGGAAGAACGATAACTTCAATGAAGCAGTCAGTTGAGGACCGTTGCTAACGCGTAAGCCATTGTATAATACAGAGTCACGCAGCTCATACAACTGTCTTTCCGTTCCTGTTTCGCCATCCAAATACGTATCCAATGCCATACCGTTTTCTGCGGAAGTTACGCAGTAAGCATTGCTCATATAACGTTGGTCGCTAATACTGGTTGCTCCGGTTAAGGTGAAGTATGTACCTAACTTAACTTGTAAGGCAGCCTCCAAACCGGCATGACGGCGATTGATACCCGTGATAGCTTGGTTCACAAAAGTACGAGCCTCATCATCGTAGTAACCATTTAACTCACTGCCGTCCCAGAAACGAGTGTAGAAACCGGTGATACGGCCGCGAACGGCGTTGTAGTTAAACTCATAACTGAGGTCTGCTCCAACTACTTTTTCGGAAGCAGCATAGAAGTCTTTCAGGTTATGGGCATTATCGTGTGTGTAAATCGTCTCAATCGCGCGATCGTGCACACGCGGAGATATATAAGCATCGCGCGCGAGAGGAGCTTGGGTCTCAGCCATCGCATTTAACATAATGCGGTTACGACCATTGATCTTATAGGTCAAGCCCATCTTGAAGGCCGGATCTACAAAGTGATGCCAATCGCCTTCTAAGCGGCTTGCGCAGTTACCTTGTTGGATTTTGAAATAGTCGTTATCCGAACCTAAATAGCGTTTAGCTGCCACCGGATCGGTTTGAGCCGTAACGGCTGCCAGGTAAACGGCACGACCATTAATCATGTCTGTAGTACGTTGAATATTCGAATAAGTTAACTGTAAACCATAGTACAGATTGAGGTTTTGCCAGTTCCATTCGTTCTGAGCCCAAATACGGGCAGTGGTCATATTGATGCGATAATCGTAACCAAATCGATCTCCTTCCTTAATAGCTTGAGCCTCTTTTCCGTGCTCGTTCCAGTACTTAAGGTTATTCTGCTTAACGTAAGCAATTTGAGCCTGTGTCATACCGATGTTAGTTGCCAACTCACGAATATCACGCTCTGAGAAAGCATCTACATCAATCCATTGATTACCACCCAATAGATCGTCCATTGTCTTGAAGTGAATAGCTTGTGATTGCTTAATCTCCAATCCGGTAGTGAGCTTCAAATGTTCAATACGAGTGTCTTTGTAGTTGATGGTAGCCATCGCTTCTTGGATGTCGTTATGACGACGTTCAATAATGTAACGAGCCGAACCTTTAGGATTCAATGCGTTTTGAGCATAGTTGGCTGCATATAATGCATCCCAATCAATCTGGGTCGTCTTGTTGTCGCGAGAGGTCCATAAGTCTGTTAATGTCTGGTATGAATCCATATCAACCGAGTGACCTACGGCATTGCCGTTGTAGGAGTAAGGACTGAGGATATTGCCATCATCATTCATTTGCCCCATTGGTTTACCGTTCAAGTCTGTGTTGATGAAGTCACCGTTCTTGTCTAACTGACCATCAAACAGGAAAGAAGGCATGTTGCGGTAATAATCCGGACGTGGATCTGGAGCATTGTAGAAAGACAGTGCCGAGTTCGAATACATAGAGTAGTGATAACCGGCAGCTACATGCAACTTACGCTCCTTGTCAATGTTGTAGTCATAAGAGAGAATAAGCGTCGGGTCATAGGACTTAACGATACGAGAGTTACGCACTTTGCCGTCTTGGTAGCCCCAGTATGGGTTATAGTTGTTCCAACCCCACTTGGTGCTGTTGTATTGGTTCGTTAAATCGTACACCTCTTGGGTAACGGCAGCAGATTGACCGCGCTTGGTAGGTGCACCAAAAGTGATAATGCTTAGGCGATGTTGATCACCCCATTTCTTTTCTGCAGAGAAGAAATAACCTAAGGAGTAATATTCAATACCTTCACCAATCTGACCTTTTTGGTCAATATACGGAGAGAAACGGAAGGCTAATTGTCCCATAAAGGACCAACCGCTCTTTAATGGACCGGAACTGTAACTAACACGAGCAGCAGCTTTGTAGTTTCGGTTCGTTCCTGCTAAAGATACTTTCCAGCCTTGTGCATAGTTGGAAGCGGTCATCAAATAGTTGGTAGATTTACCTACATTACCAAACGTGAAGTTAGTAGCCTCCAATGGGTTGGTGGTCTCTTTGTAGCGACTGGCATCGTTCAAACCACCCATAGCTGAGAAGTTGAACTGACCACGCTCTGCGGAGTTAAAGGACAATCCTTCAATGTAGTTCTGCTCATACTTGGATTGGTAACCACGCTGACGATAACGTGCTGTGGACCATGACCAAGAAGCCATCTTGTTGAATACATCCTGATCGGACGAGGCGGTGGAAGCTTGCTCCTGCGAGCGACCTTCATCGTCGTTCAGTTCATCATCAAGCAGATTCAGCAAAACTTCATCCTTGGCTTCGCGAGCCATATCCGGCTGAATGTTGATACTGCCTAAATCAGTACTTTGATCGGCTGTAATCTGAATGAGTTCGATGCCGGAATTGTAACCGTCGGCTTCGATAATCATTTCTTCATCACCAGCTTCCAGATAGAGCAAGTTAAACTCACCATTCTGGTTGGTGGTAGTACTTAGATTCTGATTGGCGAGGGTAATGGTCGCACCTACTACGGCTTTGCCGCTTTCTGCCTCAATGATACGGCCTTTTAGGCTCGTCTGCGCTGAAGCAGTCAGTGCCATAACACCTGCCAACAGGGTCAAAAGTGTTTTTCGCATAATTGTGTTGATTTTAGTTAATAATATATTAAAACTCTGCTGTTTTTGGAGTTCTTGGGAAAGGAATGACGTCGCGTATGTTCTGCATACCCGTCACGAATAGCATTAGACGCTCAAATCCCAGTCCGAATCCGGCATGGGGTGCGGCGCCAAAACGACGTGTATCTAAATACCACCACATATCTTTCATCGGAATGTGACGGCGCTCAATCTCAGCATTCAGTTTGTCTAAACTCTCTTCGCGCACCGAACCACCAATGATCTCACCAATTTGCGGGAAGAGTACATCGGTGCCTTGTACGGTCTTATTATCTTCGTTAATCTTCATGTAGAAGGCCTTAATCTCCTTAGGATAATCGGTCATAATAACCGGCTTACCAAAGTGCTCCTCTACTAAATAACGTTCATGCTCCGAAGCCAAGTCATCACCCCAGTTGCAGGGGAATTCAAACTTATGTCCGTTCTTAATGGCTTCTTGCAGGATTTCCACACCTTGGGTGTAAGGCAGACGCACAAACTCTGTGTTAACCACCGATTTCATACGTTCAATCAAACCTTTATCTACGTATTGGTTCAGGAACTCCAAGTCGTCCATGCAATTATCTAAGGCCCAACGAACGCAGTACTTGATGAAGTCCTCTTCTAAGTCCATCAATTCGTCCTTTTGAATGAACGCCACTTCCGGTTCAATCATCCAGAACTCCGCTAAGTGACGCGGGGTGTTGCTGTTCTCAGCGCGGAAGGTAGGACCGAACGTGTATATCTTACCCAAGGCCATGGCTGCTAATTCGCCTTCCAATTGACCACTGACGGTAAGACTGGCTTGTTTGCCGAAGAAGTCATCCGAATAGTCAATCTTGCCATTCTCGTCTTTTTTGAGATTGTAAAGATTTTTGGTGGTTACTTGGAACATCTGACCGGCACCTTCACAATCGGAAGCTGTGATAAGTGGAGTATGGAAGTAAAAATAACCGTGCTCATGGAAGTAACTATGAATGGCCATTGCCATGTTATGACGGATACGGAAGACTGCTCCAAACGTATTCGTGCGTGGACGCAAGTGCGCGATGGTGCGCAGGTATTCCATAGATAATCCTTTCTTTTGCAAAGGATACTGATCCGGATCCGCAGTGCCATATATCTCTAAATCCGTTAATTGAATCTCAACGGCTTGACCTGCTCCCTGGGAGGGCACTAATAAACCGGTAGCGGAAATACACGAACCGGTCGTGATTGGTTTGAGACTCTCTTCCGGGAACTTGGCCAAATCGACTACAATCTGGATGTTCTTAATGGTCGAACCGTCATTAAGAGCAATAAAACTAACCTGCTTATTGCCACGACGACTACGCACCCATCCGCGAACATTGATTGGTTCGTTAAAGGCAGTGCTCAGAAGAGCTTGTTTGATTTCTGTTCGTTGCATATTGTGTTTTAATTGTTTTTTTCTAGAATGGTACATCTTGTACCGGTTCTAATTGAGCACCATCCGGATTGCCTAATGAGGACCGAATGGATATCTCTCCGGCACTGGGTAATGGAGCTAAATCACTCTCGTCGTAGGCCTCGTTCTCGTTCTGGAACTTAGCAAACTTAGAGCGGAAGCGCAACCATATCTCATCCACTGCACCGTTACGGTGCTTGGCTACGATAATCTGTCCAAGTCCGCGCAGGTCCTTGCCGGTCTTATCATCATTGTATAAATGGTAGTATTCGGGACGGTGAATGAAGCATACCATATCGGCATCTTGCTCAATGGCGCCGGATTCACGTAAGTCACTCAATTGCGGTTTCTTGCCATCTACACCGGTACGAGCTTCTACACCACGGTTCAACTGCGATAGGGCGATGATAGGAATATCTAATTCTTTGGCTAATGCCTTCAGGTTACGCGATATGATACTTACTTCCTGCTCTCGGGATCCGAAAGTCATACCTTGCGCGTTCATCAACTGCAAGTAGTCAATGATAATCAACTCTACATGATGCTCTTTCACTAACTTACGCGCCTTGCTGCGCAATTCAAATACGGACAATGCCGGCGTATCGTCTACGTAGATGGGAGCTCCTTTTAAGTCACGAATCTTAGTCTCTAATTTTTTCCATTCATCCTTAGTCAAGTGACCGTTCTTAATCTTATCACCTTCAATCTCACATACGTTCATGATCAGACGGTTCACTAACTGCACGTTGGACATCTCTAACGAGAACATCGCTACCGGACGATGATAATTAACGGCTATGTTCTTGGCCATGGACAGCACAAATGCCGTTTTACCCATGGCAGGACGGGCTGCAATGATGATTAGGTCGGACTTCTGCCAACCGGATGTAATCTTGTCTAAGGCTGTGAATCCACTGGGTACACCGGATATATTGCCTTCGTTCTTGCCGGCCGCTTCAATACGACTGAATGCTTCGGTAATCACATCATCAATCTGATGCACATCGCGTTTTTGGCTGCGTTGACTGATTGCAAACACATCTGCTTCGGCTTTTTGCATCAAATCGTCTACATCCTGTGTCTCGTCATATCCTAACTCTTCAATCTCAGCCGCCATACGAATCAATTCACGGGCTGTATGCTTTTGTGCAATAATCTGTGCATGATAGCGCAAGTGCGCAGCGGAAGCTACGCGACGGGTGAGGTCACTGATGTAAATAACACCTCCCACTTCGTCTAAAGTGCCTAATGACTTCAACTTCTCCGTTACGGATAATACATCAATCGGCTGCTCCTTAGCGGCAAGGGCTGCGATGGCTTCATATACACGCTGGTTCTGCTCCTTATAAAAAACTTCCGGCGTCAATAAATCAGCCACCGTGATAAAGGCTTCTTTTTCTATCATCAGTGCTCCCAATACGGACTCCTCCAACTCAATGGCCTGAGGTGGCATCTTACCCATGTCATTGGGACCGACTTTGATAGGACGGGTTGTTTTGTTTTTGTTCTTATTGGCGTTTTGTGTAGGCATTGATTAATTCGGATGCAGCAATAAAACTGCTTATTTCGTTATTAAGTACTTTCTTTTCCATTAACCGGGTTAATGCTTCCATTTCAGGATTTTGATAGAACCCATTCAACAAACTTGAATTGATGGTCTCGTACATCCAGTACTTGGCCTGTTCCGTGCGTTTGACATCAAAATAGCCGCTCTCGCGCGTAAACCTTATATATTGTTCTATCATTTTCCATACCTCTTGAATACCTGTTTTTTCAACGGCTGAGCATGTCTCAGCATATGGTTTCCATCCGGATTCGGTGGGAGGAAATAGTGCCAATGCATTCTTAAAACTTACCTTGGCGGCTTGGGCGCGTTCTACATTATGACCGTCGCACTTGTTGATGGCTATGCCGTCGGCCATCTCCATGATACCGCGTTTGATGCCTTGCAGTTCGTCTCCGGTGCCGGTTACTTGTAACAGTAAGAAGAAATCGACCATCGAATGAGCGGCCGTCTCCGACTGACCTACGCCTACCGTTTCCACCAGTATCGTATCAAAACCTGCTGCTTCGCACAGCACGATCGTCTCGCGCGTTTTGCGCGCTACACCGCCTAATGAACCGGCCGAGGGGCTGGGACGGATAAATGCGTTAGCTTGCACCGACAATTCGTTCATTCTGGTCTTATCGCCCAAGATGGACCCCTTGCTGCGTTCGCTGGATGGATCGATAGCCAATACGGCTAAGTGCTTACCTTGCTTACATAGTTCGGTACCTAAGGCTTCAATAAAGGTGGATTTACCGGCACCGGGTACACCCGTTATGCCTACGCGCACCGACCCTCCGGCATGGGGTAGGCAACGCTCAATCACCTGTTGCGCAATGGCTTGGTCGGACGGCAGGTTACTCTCCACCAGCGTCACCGCTTGGGATAGTAGGGTGATGTCACCTTTTAGAATACCTTCTACGTATTCATCGGCCGTCAGCACACGCTTCTTGCGATGGAATGTGGCGTAGGGATTTACTTGCGGTAAATTCACCACACCTTCATTCACCACTAAACCTTTGTACTCATCACTATTTTCAGGATGCTCCATCATTATTGTACGTTCCAGGTCAACTTAATCGTTTGCACAGGATTCTTAGGATCGTTAGTAATCACCGTGATGGTGCGCTCATAACGAGACGAAGCCATATTGGTGGTGTTCACGTAGAACTTATAGTCCTTCATGGTCTTAATGCCGCCCTTCAGTTCAGGGAAACTCATATCGTTGGCACCGATGATGCGACGGATATACAGCGGGTTAACACCGGCATTCACGATATGCAGACTCTTCGTTACTTTAGCTTTCTTAGCAGGCAGTGTACCTAAGTCGATTTCATGACTGATCTCGGCAATGGGAGCATTCAGTTTCTGCTCTTCGGTCATGTTCGAGAAGTCCTCTTGTACATTAGCCGTTACCGTGATGGCATGGGCATTGTCCATACTGCCTTTGCCGTTCACACGCACATAGACTTTGGCTTGTACCGGACCGTAAACAGGGCAGGCGTTGGCATCAAATAAGATGCTGAATTGACCTGTTTGTTGAGGTTTAACGGTCTCTAACGTTGCCAATGCATCAATGTAATTGGCTTGACTGATTTCCACCTTCAAATCGCTATTTGTTTGGTTAGCATATTCAATAGTCTTGGTGATGGTATTGCCTTTCTTAACGGCACCTAAGTTAAGGTCCGTCGTTTTCAGACTCAGCTCCTCAATCTTAGCCGTGTAACGGTTAACAGGCTGTGCAGGCTTTGGAATAACCTCACCCTTGATGTACACACGTGTGGTCTGCTCTTTGGCATTGGAGGTAATCGTTATGGTCTTTGAGAATTTACCGGGACGACCATTGGGGTTATAGGTAACGGTAATAGCTCCCGTTGCTCCCGGTTCAATAGGTTCACGATTCCACTTGGGAGTGGTGCATCCGCAACTGGCACGTACGTTGCTCAGTACAAGCGGACTCATACCTTCGTTCTTGAAATTAAATACGGTAGTTACTCGACCATCTGCTTCATTGATCTTACCAAAGTCATGGGTGGTCTTTTCAAACGTGATAACCGGCTCTTGAGCCATCATGGTAGCAGCCATCAGCATGCTTGCCATTACTGTAAAAATCTTTTTCATAATCATGTGATTATTGGTTGTATATTATTAGTTTGTGTTTGCGTTTACGTTTACGTTAATTACCTCCACCTTGCTCAACCCTTGTATTGTTCCTAATTCGGTACATAGTTGCTCAATCGATGCACTGCTATATACCATCACTACAATCTGGCAGTCAAACATCTGATCTTCCGTTTGGATATGCAGATCCGACATGTTCAGTTGCATCTTTTCCGAAATCGTCTGAATGATTTGCACCAGCATGCCGAATCGGTCTATGCCGCGTATGCGCACCGTAACGGGGTAGGCTTGCGTGGGCGCCGGTGCTTGAGGTGAGCTCACATGCTTGAGGTACTTGCGAATAGCATCCTGCGCCTTAGCGGTCTCCACCATATTAAGCCATTCCGGAATAGGTGTTACGTTCTGGGATGTCAGAATCTCCACTTGGTCACCCGATTTAAGACGATAGGAAATAGGTTGCATCTGGTGGTTCACCTTAGCCCCAATGCAATGCTGACCTAATTGGGTATGTAGCATGTAGGCAAAGTCCAATACGGACGAATGCTGTGGTAAGGTTTTTACTTCACCACTGGGAGTGAATACAAATACTTCGTGGGCGAATAGACTTAACTTGAAGTTATCCAGGAAGGCCATAGCGTCCGGATCCGGATTCTCCAGCACTTCCTTCACCTCTAATAACCAATGGTCCAATTCTTTCTCGCTGCTGGATTCCCCTGTTTTGTATTTCCAATGTGCAGCCAGTCCGTGCTCCGCTATCTCGTGCATACGCTTGGTGCGAATCTGCACTTCCACCCACTGCCCGTTCCTGCCCATTACAGTGATATGCAATGCTTCGTATCCATTGGCTTTGGGCTGTGATATCCAGTCTCTGATACGCTCCGGATGCGGATGATAAATCTCCGTAATGGCGGCATATAAGATCCAACATTGGTCCTTCTCCGACATAGCTTCGTTGGGCGTGAATACGATACGCACGGCTAATAAGTCATATACATCCTCAAAGGCGATATTCTTGCGTTGCATCTTGCGGAAAATCGAATAAACCGACTTGATACGGGCTGAGATGGTGAAGTCATAACCCATTTGCGTCAGCTTCTCCCGAATCGGTGCGGCAAATTCTTCAAAACTCTCCAGTTGCGCATCCTTGCAGGCGGCCAGTCTGCTTTCTATCTGTTCATATAAATCCGGATGCTCGTACTTGAAACTCAGATTCTCCAATTCGGATTTAATGGGGAAGAAACCCAATCGATGCGCCAGCGGTGCATAGATATACTGCGTTTCTCCGGCTATCTTGCGTTGTTTTTCCGGCAGTTGCGCACCTAAGGTACGCATGTTATGCAATCGGTCAGCCAATTTAATAAGCACCACGCGAATATCATCCGACATGGTCAACAGTAACTTACGGAAGTTCTCCGCCTGCTTCTCGGCTTGGTCCGCAAATACACCTCCGGATATCTTAGTCAGGCCATCTACAATCTGCGCAATCTTTTCCCCAAACTGTCGTTCTATATCTTCTGTGGTATAATCGGTATCCTCCACCACGTCATGCAACAAGGCCGAGCAGATACTCGTACTGCCTAAACCGATTTCGCGCACTACGATGCGAGCTACCGCTAACGGATGCATGATATACGGCTCGCCACTCAGCCTGCGCACGCCGTTATGCGCCTTCTTCGCGAATTGGAAGGCACGGGTGATAATCTCCACCTTTTGGCGGTGATGGGAGGCAGCATAGTCCGCTAATAATTCCTGAAAGGCTTGCTCTATTTGCTCCTCTTCGGCCGGTGTAAAGTTACTGGTTTCCATGCATTACGTGCAATTATCGCGCAAAGTTACAACTTTTTTTTCATTTATGCAAATATTTCTGCCTTTTTTTATATAAAATAAAAATGTGCTTGTTTTTTTTGCAATAAAATTATATCTTTGCACACAAATTACGTTAATATGGCTAAAAAGTTTTCAATATGTACGCTCTTTATCCTCTTATGCTCTTGCATAATGGCGGCTCCTTATACCGTGGTTATTGATGCCGGACACGGAGGAAAAGACGGTGGTGCTGTGGGGCGTAATGGGGTGAAAGAGAAGGACTTAAACCTGGATGTCAGTTTGCGTTTGGCTTCTAAAATTCGTACTCAATATCCGGATATTCAAGTGCTGCTTACTCGTTCTTCCGATGTGTTCCTGCCCTTGCAGCAGCGTGCGGATTTTGTGAATCAGCATAATGCGAACCTGTTTATATGTATTCATACCAACGCGGCCGATGCGCGTAGCGCTAAGGGAACCGAAGTGTATGTGCTGGGTACTGATCGGCTTGAGCAGAACTTGGATGTGGCGATGCGGGAGAATGCCGTGATGAAATTAGAGGCGGATTATCAAACTACCTACCAGGGATTTGATCCCAATAGTGTAGAATCGTATATCATGTTTGAGTTGATGCAGAACCGGTATGTGGACCAGAGTCTGCAGTTCGCTACGCTCGTGCAAAAACAGTTTGTTCAAACCCTTCATCGCGAGGATCGTGGTGTGCATCAGGCGGCCTTTTGGGTGCTGCTTAAATCGGCTTGTCCCAGTGTGTTGATTGAGATGGGGTTTGTGAGCAATGCAGACGAAGAAAAATACCTGAATTCGGATCAAGGGAAACGCGAGATAACAGAGTCTATTTTTGATGCGTTTTGCGCCTATTATAAACCCACTTCTGCACCATCTCCCGTACCGGGACAAACTCCTGCACAAGTGACTGAAAATCAACCTGTTACGTCCACATCAACGTCAACTCCTTGGCGTGTACAGATACTGGCGGGACGCACCGTTTTGCCGCCTACCGATCCATGCTTTAAGTCGCTCGGTGACATATCGTATCGCGAGGTGAACGGACTGTATAAATACATGGTCGGCCATTGTGCCACTAAAGAGGAGGCTATGGCGTTGCGGGAGAGTATTAAAGATAAATTCCCGGATTGTTTTGTGGTATATTACGAATGATTATGAAATATAAGAGAGAAATTAAAGTGGCAGTGTTAGCCATCGTTTGTATTTTTTTGTTAGTGTATGGAATGAATTTCCTTAAGGGACGTGATATCTTCTCGCCTGTTAAACATTATGTAGGTGTTTTTGATAACGTCAGCGGATTGGTCGCACAGGCGCCCGTGTACGTACGCGGTTATAAAGTAGGTCAAGTGGATGCTATCCGGTATGATTTCACCAGTCCCCATGCTTTTACGGTAGTCATATCCATGGATAAGAACATTGCTATCCAACAGCCGGCCGAAATGCGATTGTGCGATGACGGGTTATTAGGAGGTAAGGCGATAGAAGTGGAGGTGCCGATTGGTTCAACCGAAGGAAAATTGCTCTATGCCGAAGGGGATACCATTCCTGCAGTGGTTGTAGTGGGATTGCTGGAAACACTCCAGGAAGGATTCATGGCTAAGGTGGACGAAGCCATTGTTAACTTGGATTCACTCATCGTTAAAGTCAATGCGCAAGTGGGAGATAATACCCTTAAACGCACGCTGTCGAATGTGGAGCAGATATCGGACGAGTTGTCGGCTTCTGCTCGGGATATCCGTGCTATCACGCATCACCAATTGCCGTCCATTATGCTCAATGCCGACAGTGCCATAAACGATGCTAAGGTAGTGATTCGTGACCTCAAGACGGCTGAAATCAGCCAAACCGTGACACGGGTCAATACAATGGTGGATTCCGTCAATACCATCCTCACGTCCAAACATGGTACACTCGGCTTGTTGCTTAACGATAAGAACTTATACCAACATATCGATTCTACCGTTGTCTCGGTGGATAACTTAGTGGTGGATCTGAAAGCTAATCCTAAAAAATACGTGCATTTCTCATTGTTCGGAGGTAAAGATAAATCGGACAAAAAAACCAAGGAAAAATAAGTTTAGAATGATTCTAATTTAGGGTGCATGCACTTATTTGATATAGGGTGCATAAACTAAGGGATTAACGATTTTTGTTACACGCTATTTTTGTGGAACAGGTAACCCTAAAGGGGTGTAAAATCAGGGAGTTAGGTGTTAATAACATTCATAACTCTCTGATTTTCATTTGATTATGTGTAACGTGCTGATATAGCTGCAGTTAGCCGGGCTACAAAAAAGGTGTTTATGGCTAAATTTGCTCATGTCAAAAAAAAGCAGTAATTTTGCATCGTTTTTCCGGCTTTTCGGAATCATATAGGTAACTGTTTTGCAACAAAATGTGAACATATTATGGAAACAATGCGCAGATGTTCTGCGTGATAATGTGACCCCAAGTGTGTACAATACTTGGTTCGCTTCATTGGATCCGGTTGAGTTCACTAATAATACCTTAGTATTACGCGTGCAAAGTCAGTTTGTAGCTTCGTATATCGAGGAGAACTACATTGATTTATTAGGCAAGACTATCCGTCGCGTGTTTGGTCCGGAAACGGCCCTTGAGTACCGCGTGCTGGTGGATTCAACCTCCGGTGCCTCTACGTCCTATCTGTCCGATGGTGTGATGCAGGTTAATGCGCATGCTATTCCCGGTCAGCCGGTAGCGCAGCCTAATTGGCAGAGTCACCTCAACCCCAACTACACGTTCTCTACGTTCATTCAGGGTGAGACCAATAAACTGGCGCGCACCGTAGGTGTAGCCATTGCTAAGGATCCCGGTAAGACGGTGTTCAATCCGTTATTCATCTATGGTGGCAGTGGAGTAGGTAAGACTCACTTGGCTAATGCCATCGGCAATCATATCCAGGCTGCTAATCCGGATAGCCGTGTGCTGTATGTCAATGCCAACACGTTTAAGCTGCAGTTCCAAGAGGCGGTTAATCAGAATAAAGTGCAGGATTTCCTGCTTTTCTACCAGAACGTAGATGTGCTCATCTTGGATGATGTGCAGTTCTTCTCTAACCTCAAAGGCACCCAAGATACGTTCTTCCATATCTTTAATTACTTGCATCAGATGCGCAAGCAGCTCATTTTGACTTCGGACCGCTCTCCGGTGGATCTGAAGGATGTGGAGGAACGCTTGCTTACCCGTTTCAGATGGGGTCTGCCGGTGGAGATTCAACGTCCGGATTTGGACCTGCGCAAGGCGATCTTGGTGGATAAGATGCATCGGGATGGTATTACGTTCAGTGAAGACATTGTGGATTATATCGCCACGCATGCGTGCGAGAATATACGCGATATAGAAGGTATCTTAGCATCTCTCATCGCTTATTCTACGCTCATGAACCAAGAGATTGATATGCCGTTGGCTCAATCGATTGTGGAGCGACTGGTGACTAAGTTGGATAAACCTGTTTCTATGCAGGATGTAATGGGTGCGGTATGCGAACATATAGGCGTTACTGAAAAAGTATTCGTGTCTCGGTCCCGTCAGCGTGATGTGGCGCGTGCTCGACAGATGTTCGTGTATATCGTTAAGGAGATGACCGATCATACGCTGTCGGAGATAGGAGCATGTATGTCTCGCGATCATGCCACTGCCCTCTATGCATTCAATACCATCAAAAAGCAGCTTCAGTACGATAAAGTGCTGCATCATGAATTGCAGACACTAATGTACGAACTCAAGCACTAAATACTACTATGAGTGATTATATCGTATCGGCGCGCAAGTACAGGCCCACTACGTTTGAATCGGTTGTGGGACAAAAAGCGCTGACGGAAACGCTCCGTAATGCGATTCGCCAAGGCCACTTGGCCCATGCGTATTTATTCTGTGGCCCGCGTGGTGTGGGTAAAACGACCTGTGCCCGTATATTTGCCAAAACAATCAACTGTCTTCATCCTACCGATTCGCACGATGCTTGTAACGAGTGCGAGAGTTGCGTGGCGTTTAACGAGCAACGCAGTTTTAATATCCACGAACTGGATGCTGCGTCCAATAACTCCGTGGAGGATATCCGCACGCTTATTCAGGAAGTGCGTATTCCGCCGCAAGTAGGTAAGTACAGCGTCTATATCATTGATGAGGTTCATATGTTGTCGCAGGGCGCTTTCAATGCGTTGCTTAAGACATTGGAGGAACCTCCATCATACGCTGTCTTTATCTTGGCTACTACCGAGAAACATAAGGTGCTGCCCACTATCCTCAGTCGATGCCAAGTCTATGATTTCCAACGTATCACCGTCATGGATATGGTGCATCACTTGGAGTACGTAGCAAAGACCGAAGGTATATCGGCCGAGCAGGAAGCCCTGCGCGTGGTGGCTGAGAAAGCGGACGGAGGAATGCGTGATGCACTCAGTATATTCGACCAACTCGTCGCTTTTTGCGGCAATACAATCACCTATGCTCAGGCTATTGAGGTGCTGAATGTGCTGGATACGGACTATTACTTCCGCCTCACGGACGATGCTCTCAATCATAATGTATCCGATGCGTTGCTGCTGTTGAACGAAGTGCTGCAGCGCGGTTTTGATGCCGGACATTTCGTGATAGGTATGATGCAGCATCTGCGCAATGTGCTCGTGTCTAAGGACCCTCAGACGCTGCCGTTACTGGAGACCTCCCAAGCGGTGCAGCAGCACTATGCGGACCAAGCACAGCGATGCGAGGCGCAATGGCTGTTCCGTGCCCTGGATATACTTAATAACCTGGATATCAACTACCGCACGGCTAAGAACAAACGCCTCACCATCGAACTCGCTCTCGTCAAACTCTGCGCCCCCTCTTCCCCCTCCTCTACAAATCTCGAAGAGGTGGCAACACCGATGAGAAAAGGAGAGACTCAGGTCGTCCGTCAATCAAACGGAGTGGCGATTGACCATCACGAGCCTGCTGTCTCGACGCCGTCCCCGTCATCGTCCTCGTCAACGTCCTCGTCAACGTCAACGTCCTCGTCAACCTCAATCCCTCCCTCTCTTCCGTCCCTGAAGCCTAAGCCGTCCACGTCTGCGTCAACGTCAACGTCAACGTCAACGTCCTCGTCAACGTCCTCGTCCCAAAACTCCCCTTTCACACCTGACCAACTCAGTAGCGCGTGGGTTGGTCTAAGAAAAGACTTCCCCAAGGAAGAGCGCTTACAGATGATGCTCACGGACTATCAGCCACAGATAACGGGGGACAATATGCTGACATTAACGCTGACTAACTCATGGCAGAAAGATGAGTTTGCGCGGTTTGGTAAGCAGATCATGGATAAGATACGGCATGAACTGCATAACGACCTGATTAAACTGCAAGTGGTCGTGGAGGAATACACGGCTAAGCAGGAAGCATATACGTCTGCCGAGAAATATAAACTGTTGGTTGAGCAGAACGCCCTGCTCACCGATATGCGAAATGCCCTCAATCTGCAATTGGAATAAATGGCAGAGGACCTAAAGAAATACTTACCTACCACAAAGCGTGAATTGGAACTGCGTGGTTGGGATGCGGTCGATGTAATCCTCTTCTCCGGAGATGCTTACATCGATCATCCGCAGTTTGGAGCAGCCGTCATCGGACGGGTGTTGGAGGCTCACGGCTACCGCGTAGCCATCGTGCCGCAACCGGACTGGCATGGCGATCATAGGGACTTCACTAAACTGGGGACTCCGCGACTGTTCTTCGGTATTACGGCAGGGTCGATGGACTCGATGGTGAATCACTATACCGCTAATAAGCGGCGTCGCTCCGATGATGCTTATACGCCCGAAGGACGGGCAGGAGCGCGACCTGATTACTGCACCGTCACTTATGCTCAGATCATACGGCAGCATTTTCCATCTACACCGATTGTTATCGGTGGCATTGAAGCCAGTATGCGGCGATTGGCGCATTATGACTACTGGTCAGATAGCTTCAAGCCTTCTATCCTGGTCGATTCATCGGCCGACCTGCTCATCTATGGTATGGGAGAAAAGAGTATCGTAGCCATTGCGGATGCTATATCATCTACCGGCACGGTGCCTCATGATGTACCCCAAACGGCGTACCGCACCGATACATTGCCGTCCCTGCCGGATGACAACAAGATCGTGCTGCATGGCTACCAAGCCGAGAAGAACAATAAGATTCTCTACGCGGAGGATTTTCGTCTCACCGAGATCGAATCCAATCGCATTACGGCTAAGACGATTATTCAGGATGACATAGTCATCAATCCGCCGTATCCGACTATGACCACCGATGAACTGGATGCTATCTATGACCTGCCGTTCCAATACATGCCGCATCCTAAGTATAAAGACAAACATATACCGGCCTACGAGATGATTCGTTTCTCCGTCTGCCTGCATCGTGGCTGCTTTGGCGGATGCTCGTTCTGCACGATCTCCGCCCATCAGGGCAAGCAGATTACCTCGCGGTCTAAATCCAATATCATCCGTCAGATCAGTCGCCTTAAGGACCTGCCCGAATGGAAAGGTTACCTGAGCGACCTGGGAGGACCCTCCGCTAATATGTACGGCATGCATGGTAAGAACACCGACTTATGCGCTAAGTGCGCACGACCCAGTTGCCTGCAGCCTACTATATGCAAGAACCTGCATCAGAACTTCGCACCCATCCTGGATATATACCGGTCCGTAGATAAACTGCCGTATATCAAGAAGGCTTTTGTGGGCAGTGGCATACGGTATGACCTCATGTCGGAGGCGTATGGACGGCAGCTCATTACGCGACATGTGTCCGGACGACTGAAAGTGGCTCCTGAGCATTGTTCCGATGCCGTGCTCCAACTCATGCGTAAACCGCAATGGAGCGAGTACTTGCATTTCCGCGATTTCTTCCAGCGTATCAACCGCGAAGCGGGTATGCATCAGCAACTCATCCCGTACTTTATCTCGTCCCATCCCGGATGCACCAATCGCGATATGATGGCGCTTGCGGACGAAACAAAGCGGATGCATTACCATCCCGAACAAGTGCAGGACTTCACGCCTACACCTATGACGCTCAGCACCTGCATGTACTACACCGGACTCAATCCCTATACGATGCAGCCTGTGTATGTAGCTAAGAGCAGTGACGATAAACGTAAACAGAACAGTTTCTTCTTCTGGTGGAAGGAGAACCCTAACCATAATCGCAAATGAAAAAGAAACAATACCATATCAATCCGGTCACTCTGGCTATGGAGCGGGTGGAGCATGATGTCTTCTATTGGTTGAAGCAGTCCGGATTCTATATCCTAGGCGGAATATGCTTGGGCATAGTCTTTTTCTTCCTTTTCTATTATTTCTTTCCGTCCCCTCGCGAACGGCAATTGATGACGCAAAAGACGCAGTTGGAGACCCAACTCCAGTTGGTGGATGGACGATTGAACCAGATGCAGATCGTGATGAGTGACCTGTCCCAGCGCGATGATAACCTCTATCGCGCCTTGCTGGGAGCCGAACCTATCCCGTTGTCTGTGCGGCAAGGTGCTACCCAGAAAATGGCGTACTATGACGAGATCAGTCGTATGACTGACTCCCAACTGGCTGCTAACCTGGTGCTCAAGACCGATATACTGGAAAAAGAACTGTACGTGCAGGCTAAGTCATACGACGAGATACTGGTGATGGCTAAGAACCAGGAAACTAAGATGGAGTATATCCCGGCTATCCAACCGGTGCTCAATCAGAACCTCAAACGTGTAGCCAGCGGTTATGGTTGGCGTATCGACCCTGTCTATCATGTGCGCCGCTTCCATAGCGGTATGGACTTTACGGCACCTAAGGGCACCGATATATATGCTACCGGTAAAGGTAAGGTGGTGTTTGTTGGCCATAAACAGGGCTATGGCAATACCGTCATCATCGATCATGGCTATGGTTATCAAACCTTGTACGCCCACCTGTATAAGCCGCTATGCCATGTGGGACAAAAAGTGAACCGAGCCGATGTGATTGCATTGGTAGGTAATACCGGCAAATCCACCGGTCCGCACCTGCACTATGAAGTGCATTTCCAAGGCAAGCCTATCGACCCGCGTAATTTCTATTTCTACGATTTATCTCCGGAGGAGTACGACCAGATGGTGCAGTTATCTAATAACTATGGTCGTATGTTAGACTAATCGGTCTCGGCAATGTGAATCAACTCATCCTCTTTAACGATGATGATATGTTTGCCGTGCGTGGCTATTACCCCTTCTTTAGTTAATTGACGGATAGTGCGAATCGCATTAGCGGTAGTCATTGAACTGATATGACTGATGTCCTCGCGACTCAGGATGACGCTCAGTGTCTTGCCGTCTGATTCCGTGCCAAAACGGGCTTTAAGCGTGAGTAACGCATCTGCCATGCGTCCGCGCACGTTCTTCTGCGTGAGGATAACCTGACGGGATGTAGCGGTCTCTAATAATTGACTCATACGAGATAGGAAATACATACATACTTGGTTATTCTGATTCAGCACACGCATCAGTGCTTCGCGACGCACTTTACATATACGGCTGGGCTCGAGGGTAGCAGCGCTGGAACTATACATGTTGTGGGATAGGATAGGCTGGTAACTGAAGAAATCACCGGGAGCTACTAATCGCACAATCTGAGGCCGTTGATTAACACCATCAATGTATACGCGCACTTTGCCGGATAGTAAGATCATCAAACACTCCGGAAAAGTGCCACTCTGGTACACCATTTCTTTCTTGGCATAATCCACTACTTCCGATTCGGATTCGATGTAGGCTTTTTCTCCCGGGGTCAGCATCTCCCATGCCGGATGACCGTCCCATAATGAGGCAAAATTAATGTCTGTTCGAGTCATAAAATGCGTTTTTTGCAAAAATTTTGCGCAAAGTTACATTTTTTTTTGCACAGTTGCAAATTTTTTTGTAATTTTGTCGGCGTATTACAAAGTAATAATTTTTTTGTATGAATATATCTGTTATTGTTCCGTTGTATAACGAGGCTGAGTCGCTGCCTAAATTGCATGAATGGATAGCTCGCGTGATGGCGGAGCATCATTTCTCGTATGAGGTTATTTTTGTTAATGATGGCTCTACGGATGAATCATGGTCGGTGATTGAGCAGTTGCATCAGTCCGATAAGGCGGTACGCGGTATCTGCTTCCGCCGTAACTACGGTAAGTCCGCTGCGCTGCATTGCGGCTTTGCTGTGGCTCAGGGCGATGTGGTGATTACGATGGATGCGGACCTGCAGGATTCGCCGGACGAGATACCTGAGCTCTATCGCATGATTACGGAGGATGGTTTTGATTTGGTTAGTGGTTGGAAGCAGAAACGCTATGATAATCGCCTTACTAAGAACCTGCCCAGTAAGCTCTTTAATGCCACTGCGCGTCGCGTGACGGGTATTCAGTTGCATGATATGAACTGTGGCCTTAAGGCGTATCGGTTAGAGGTGGTTAAGAATATCGAGGTCTTCTCGGAGATGCATCGGTATATACCATACTTGGCTAAGAATGCAGGGTTCACTCGCATTGGAGAAAAGGTGGTGCAGCATCGTAAGCGTGAGTTTGGTGCCAGTAAGTTCGGTCTCAATCGTTTCGTGAATGGTTACTTGGATCTGATGACCTTGTGGTTCCTCAATAAGTTTGGTAAACAGCCTATGCATTTCTTTGGCTTGGTGGGCAGTCTGATGTTCTTCATCGGCTTTGTGGCTGTCTGTGTAGTAGCCGGCATGAAATTGCATGCTCTATCTAATGGCATCCATGCCATGCTGATTGGTACCAATCCGTATTTCCACATCGCCATCCTGATGATGGTCCTCGGCTGTATGCTCTTCCTCGCCGGCTTCCTTGGCGAACTCATCCTCCGCAACTCCCCCAGCCGCAATGATTACCTGATCAAGCACCAGCTTGATTAATGCAAGCAAGGACTAATAGTGCCCGCAGACTACGCAGACAACGCAGAAAGATTATATTTATTCGTATTTGTTATTTGGCTACCGATGAGCAAGCTCCTCTCTATCCAACCTAACTAAATACTAACCGAAGGCTACGCCTTCCGGCTCCTATTGGAGTTATAAATATACTTCGCAGAAATGATTCAGCGGTTTTCTTATTAACAATGTATCAGCATTGTAAGAGCGAAGGCAAGAGATAAAGAATTCTGCGGAGTAAGAAAAATATTTATCGTCCCTCATGGGACTAGAAGTGGTAAACTTCTGATAGTTGTACGTGTGGTGGGATGTTGGAAGTTTACTTATGAACAAACCAAACACAAACAACGAATAAATATAATTCTGCGTCTTTCTGCGAAATCCGCGGGAGACAAAAAAATAAAATTATGAAAGCATTAGTTAAACGTTATGCGAAGCAGGGAATCTGGATGGAAGATGTTCCGATGCCCGAAGTGGGAGTGAACGACGTCCTTATCCGCGTCAAGAAAGCCGCCATCTGCGGCACGGACCTCCATATGTATAAATGGGACGATTGGGCACAGAGCCACTGCCGTCCGCCTTATACGATGGGTCATGAGTTCGTGGGCGAAGTAGCCGAGGTAGGTCCCGGTGTCCGTTCTTTCCATGTAGGCGAACGCGTGACGGCTGAGGGGCATATCGTCTGCGGTCATTGCCGCAACTGCCGCCGTGGCATGGGCCATGTATGCGAGAACACCATCTCGGTGGGCATCATGGGTAAGGATGGGTGCTTTGCGGAGTATGTCACTATCCCTGAGTCTAATGTAGTCAAACTGCGTGATGAGATTCCTGACGACTTTGCTGCTATCATGGATCCGTTTGGTAATGCTACGCATACGGCGCTTGCTTTCCCGCTCTTGGGCGAGGATGTACTCATTACGGGGGCAGGGCCGATTGGTACGATGGCTGCAGGTATATGCCGTTATGCCGGAGCCAAGCATATCGTGGTGACGGATATCAACCCGCTGCGTTTGGATATAGCTAAGCGTATGGGTGCTACGCTGACGGTGGATGGCAGCAAGGGTGAGACTATCCAGGGCGCCATGGACCAGCTGGGGATCAAAGGGTTTGATGTGGGATTGGAGATGTCCGGTGCTCCGGCAGCGTTCAACGATATGGTGGCGCATATGTATAAGGGCTCTAATATAGCTCAGTTAGGCATCTTGCCGTCTAATACGCAGGTTAACTGGTCGGATGTGATCTTCAATGCCCTCACTATCAAGGGTATCACCGGCCGCCGTATGTGGGAGACCTGGTATCAGATGGAGCAGATGCTGCTGGGTGGCTTGGATCTGAGTCCGGTTATCACCCATCGCTTTAAGTTTGATGACTTCCAGAAGGGCTTCGATGTCATGGTCTCCGGCCAATGCGGCAAGGTCCTCCTTGAATGGTAAATGATAACGCAAACGTAAACGCAAACGATATGAATCGTAAATTGTTATATCTTCTACTGGTTGTGTGCTATGCCGGTGCTACCTTCGCGCATCCGATGGAGGTGCGCGATAGTGCTCGTTCCGAGGAACCTGTTGTGATTGCCGAATCATTCGAGACTCCTTCTGCTGCGGTTGGCTATGGAAATATAACCTATCGCGGTGCGATAACATGGCAATTAACGAACGGAAAAGTAGCGAGCAGCAATTCCATGTTTGGTGCCGGCAATAATTGCGCTATTTTGGAAGATAATGGTCAGACTACTGCGGCGGCTGCGGCTTCATTAACCTCTGAACGAATACAGGGGCTGCGCGAGGTGCGCTGTAAACTCAAACGCAATTCAGCGTTACCGTCAATAGCTATATACATATCTGCGGACCAGAATAAATGGCTTGACATTACGAATAAGTATCCTATCACGCTTACTTGGAACAAAGGAACTACGACTTGTACCAAAAGTGAGATGAATGAAAACTTGATACCTACGTCGGCTTCATCTACTTATACGTTCTCTATCGCCTTGCCTCGCGATACGGATGTGTACGTGCGGTGGATAGCATACAATGCTAAAGGTGGATTGGCATTCATTGACGATGTGGAGTTAGTTACCCATCCGTGGGTTTATACTCAGCCGGAGGAAGACCCTCATGATTATACACGTTCCACCGATGCTGACCATCAGATAGGTATTGTATGCTGGCCGCAAGCGGTGCATAAGGCCGATTATGCAGGAGCTACTTTCTATGAGGTGGCATATCGAGTAGGAACGGCTGAATACCCCACAGATTTAGTAGTGTCGGAGGTGGAGAATTTAGAGGCAGGTGTGCCATATCTTTATATTGCGTCAGGTAGTGCTATTACGGCTGATGGCTATGGAGAGATAGTGATTACGGCGCAACATCGTAATGGACTTTATGGTGCATTGACTAAAATAACTGATTCTGAAGTGTTGGGCAATAAATGGGTTTTGTATCAAAATGAACTGTGGCAAATAGCTCCATCTTCTTCTGCCTCCATTAAGGCCAATAGTGGTTATATAGATATGACCGAGGTTCCGGAGGAAAACACGTTTATACCTGTTCCTGGTCGTAAGTACCGCAGCCTAAGCGAACGTAGCATCGTCACAGATAGATGTGAAATTATGATGCCGGCTGATTGGCATAAAGTTCTCTTAAATGGTACATTCGTCATCATAAGAGATGGTCAACAATACAATATATTAGGAAGGAAACAAAGATGAAAACATATACCGTCCCCCAAACGCACGTGGAGCATGTCTGCTCAATGACACTCTTAACAGCCAGTGCCCCCGCTCAAGCCTCCATCCCTATCCATACCGGAGGACAACTATACGGAGGAGAATATTAGTTAATGGTAAAAATCATAATAAATTTGCAAATCTCAAAAATAATTTGTATCTTTGCACGCAAAATTGATAGAATGTGATGTCTTCCAATGAACTAACATACAAAATTCGAGGTGCCGCCTTTGCTGTTTATCGCACATTAGGGCCTGGCCTACTGGAAAAAGTCTATCAAGAGGCAATGGCTTATCAGTTGACTAAAGATGGTTTATCTGTGCAGTGTGAAGTCCCTGTCCCGGTTATATATGATGGTCATGTGTTGTCAACAGAAATGCGGTTGGATTTATTGGTGGAGGATACGGTTATTGTGGAGTTAAAGTCGGTAGAAATGTTATTGCCGGTGCATAAGAAACAGTTGCAGACGTATTTAAAATTATCTAATCGTCACGTAGGCTTATTAATTAATTTCAATGTCCCTACGATGGATGGTTCTGCTATTGTTCGTTGTATAAATGGTGTTGTTGAGTAAGTTGAACAAAGAAAATATCTGTGCTAAGCGATGTGTAAATTATCTACTAATATGGAATTTTTTTTCCAAATAGGGATTTAGTTAGATATACGTACATTAAGCTTGCTTAGATGGACTTATAGACAAATAAAGACCGATAGGAGCACAGCTCATAGTAGATAATTTATCAACGCTTAGAAAAATTCTGTGTAGTCTGTGTAGTCTGCGGGAGACAAAAGAAAAATAAGTATAAAAAAACAAAAAGATAATGAACGCAATTGAATTTGATCATGTAAGTAAGCAATACCGCTTAGGTTTGGTTTCTACCAAGACCCTTAGCCACGATATCCGCCGCTTCTGGATTACCAATGTCCTCGGTAAGGAGGACCCTTACCTCAAGATTGGTGAAACCAACGACCGTGCCTCCAAAGGCTCCTCCGAGTACGTCTGGGCGCTGCGCGACATCAATTTCAATGTGGAGCAGGGCGATGTAGTAGGTATCATTGGTAAGAACGGTGCCGGTAAGAGTACGTTGCTCAAACTCCTCAGCCGCGTTACGGGTCCCACTACGGGTCAGATTCGTGCCCATGGCCGTATCGGTTCACTCTTGGAGGTCGGAACGGGCTTCCATCAGGAGATGACCGGCCGCGAGAATATCTTCATGAACGGAGCCATCTTAGGTATGACTCGATCGGAGATCCAATCTAAGTTAGATGAGATTGTGGACTTCAGTGGTTGCGAACGTTATATCGATACACCGGTTAAGCGTTACTCCTCTGGTATGATGGTGCGTTTGGGCTTTGCCGTAGCAGCCCACCTCGACCCCGAGATCCTGGTCGTGGACGAAGTCCTCGCCGTCGGCGATGCCGAGTTCCAAAAGAAAGCCATCGGCAAGATGCAAGACGTCTCCAAAGGCGAAGGCCGCACGGTGTTGTTTGTCAGTCATAATATGGCAAGCGTGCGTCACTTATGCAGGTCTGGAGTTGTTTTAGAAAAAGGTCAAATAGTACATACTGGTACTGCTGACGATTGCGTAAATTATTACATAGGTACTAATATTGCTGAATTGTTGAACCATTGTGTAGTGACAAAGCAACATCGGGGCGCGAATGCTGCCACGGGTGAACTCTTATATGATGAAGTATGGTTGCTTAATGATATGGAACATGTAGCCAATCAAGAACCTTTACGTTTACGTGCTAGGTTCCATCGTGTAAATGCTTCCATTCATTGCTGCCAATTTGGAGTCATTGCTAAAAACACAGCGGATGGAACTCCGTTTGCGTGTTATTCTTCAGTAGTTGACTTGCCTGATGATAGAAACGAATTTGAGGTTGAAATTACGGTTCCACATCATCATTTGACTCCAGGCACTTATGCTATCATTATGAACATTTCAGCCAATGATTATAATGCAAATATCAAAGATTATGATATTATCTATCGTGTCCTGGCTTTTAGTGTTGATTATGTAGACGAGCAACATAAACAATTATTTACTATTTGGACTTTAAATACTAATAGTGCCATTATGGAAGGCACTGCCACTTTAATATAATTTTATGACTACCGTTCAAAAAATAGGACATCTTATTCCTGGTGTTATTCGTTATCCTTTACATCGTTTTCTGCATAGGGTGGAGGATAAATTTGATGAAATATATCGTATCCATCATATGAAAGAGTACGCTAATCAATTGTATAAGGAAACTTTTGGATACAATATTGACTGGGAGCATCCTCGTGATTTAAATGAAGTGATTAATGTGCTCGCGTTTACTACCAATACACGTATGTGGTCGCGTCTAGCAGATAAATATCGCGTTAGGAAATATGTAAAGAGTAAAGGACTTGAACATATCCTCGTTCCTCTATTAGGTGTTTGGAAAAATCCAGATGATATAGACTTTAGTAAATTACCTGACAAGTTTGTCTTAAAGGCTAATAACGGAAGCGGAGATGTGATAATTGTAAATGATAAATCTCAAATTAACGAGAGCGAAATCAAACTTTTTTTTAAGCAACTTTTGAAGGAGCAATTTGGAATGTGGTCAGCAGAACCGCATTATTTGCGTATTCCTCCACGAGTTATTGCAGAAGAGTTGCTTGATGTAAATGCTCAGCCGATTAATTCTTCATCATTAATTGATTATAAAATTTGGTGCATAAACGGAAAACCGCAATATGTTTGGGCTTGTTATAATCGCACAAAAGATTCTGTACAAGTTGGAACATTTGATTTGAATTGGCAGTTCCATCCTGAATTATCGGTTTCTACGGATCACTATCAATTAATGGAAAAACCAATTGTAAAACCAGAATCTTTATCTAAAATGTTGGAATATGCGGAAAGATTGTCACAAGGATTTCCACAAGTTCGTGTTGATTTTTATGAAGTAAACGGGAAGCCTTACTTTGGTGAGATGACTTTTACATCAGCTGCAGGACGTATGGATTTTTACACCTCTGAATTTCTAACATTATTGGGAAAACAAGTACTTAAGAAAAAACGAACAAAAATATACTAAAATCAATAATTGGTGTCAAAGGCACCACAAGTTTTATGTGTTATGAAACTGCGAATAGGTGCTGTTTGTGGCTTCTATACAAGTGAGAAGTTTGTATGATAATTGGCACGATTTGAAAATAATAGAAACTTTATAAATTTATTTAACGATGGCGATTTTCATTAAAACATCAACGCCCAATAAACTTTTGACTGACATTAAAAGCCAAATTAAGAATGGGCAAATTGATTCATGGTCAGTTGATAAAGATGGTGATTTTACTCATAACGTAACCCAATGGCGTTATAAGGCATGGTTACGTCCGCATGTGGAAGAGGGACGATTGGTTATGGGGATATTATGTCGTACTGATAAAAATATATCGGTATCAGAATATGCAATATATCATGGTCGTTTTGTAGAAATGATATTGTCTCATTTTGATAACTGGTGTTCAGATATTATTACTACAGCGATGCCTACAAAATATGATACGATTAGTAACTCAAAATAAATCAGTCAATGAAGAAACATTTTCCTGCATATTATAGGGTACATAGAGACTGCTTATTGAAAGGATTGGATAAATGTTTGATAGTTTTCGACACAAATGCCTTGCTCGATATATATCGTTTGCCGAAAGATTCTGCTAATCAAGTATTTGATGTCTTAGAACACTATAAAAAGCAAATACTAATTCCTAACCATACCGCAAAAGAATACTATAAAGATATTCATAAGGTTCTTTTGACGCAAATTGCAAATATAGAAAAGGCTCAGTCTGCGTTATGTGATTTAATGAATATGTTTTCTAATCGTAGAAATCAACCTTATATCTCTGATAGGTCGAATCGCCATTTAACGACATTGAAAAATAGCATTACAAGGGATTTTAATGATCAAAAGAAATATCTAACGGATCAATTATTATATGGCGAGTATCAGAATAAAATGGCAGATCTATTAGATGGGTGTGTGTTGGATTCTTTTAATGAAGCTGAGATAGAGGAAATAAAAAGAGAAGGTGAAATACGATACAATAATCATATTCCCCCAGGATGGAAAGATGCTGACAAAGGGGCTAATCGGTATGGGGATTTGATTATATGGAAAGAAATATTACGCTTAGCTAGTAGTAATAAGAAAAGTATTCTATATATATCCAATGATCAAAAAGAAGATTGGATGATAAAAGAAAAAGGCTTAACCATATGTCCTCAATATGATCTGTTAGAGGAGTTCTATAAGGAAGTAAACGATTCCAATCTGTGGTTTCATATTTATACATTAGATCGCTTTTTAGATTTTGTAAATGAGAAGGGTTCTGCCAAAATTTCAGAAGAAACTGTAAATCAGATTCGCGAGTCTATTTCTAGTAATGAAATGGAATCTGCAAATACTTTATATGATTATATTCAATCAATACAAGAAATTGTGACAACACCTTCATACATGAGGACCCTTGATACCATGAAAACAGTGCAAGATATTTATGCTCAGATTAAGATGTCCGATAACTTGTATCCGTTTGCAGCAATCAATACTTTTAATGAAGTTGAAGACAAAATTAAGATGAAAACGACGTTAGGAAACACAATGGATACGATGAATGTTCTAGCAGAAAATATAGCTGTTCCTCAGAAATGTGAAACTTTAGGTTCGGATAAGGCAATTGTTAACGCAGAAGATTCTAAAATTGATGAGAAAGAGAAAGAATAAATATAGGGCTCTTGATGTGATTTTTTTGATGTAAGAAATATAATATCATGTATGGATTATCGCTTGTGCTAAGATGTTGCTCAACGTGGACTCTTTAAAATCTTTTAATCTAAAAAAGAATATGTGTGCTTTTAAAAAACGAAGACAAATTTGTTTTGTGAAAAAACATAAAGAAGGACTGGAAAGACTAAAGCGAATCAAGGAAACGAATAACCAAATAATGAAAGGATTATCCTTGTTGTCGCCACGTATTCTAAAACCAGGGATTGATAAAGCATATGAAGCTGTAAAAGAATTGAAATATGCCTTCTCCCAGCCGGATTGTTATAATATTGCCGTAACGGGGGCTTTGGGGGCGGGGAAAAGTTCTGTCATAAAAACTTTTATTTCTGAGAGCCGTTTAAACAATCGTAAAATATTATCCATATCGTTGTCTAATTTTTGTGATAAAGAGCAACAACGGATATCTTTGCAAAAACATGCAGAAAAACCTTCAATTGTGAGTGATGAACTTGCAGAAGGAGGAGAAAAATTTAAGGGGAAGGAGAACTATATAGATTTAGATTCTAAAGACATTTCTACTATAGCATATGAGAATAAAATAGAGTATAAAATATTCCAACATATCTTATTTAAAGCCAATCTTAATAAAACCATTAAGTCCCATCATCAAAGAATCTCTTATTTAAGTCCGAAGTATAGCATTGGGCTGATAGTTTTGTTAGTTCTCTGGGTTATAGCTTGTTTATGGATTATTCAACCTTCTTGGATACATGTACCTAACGCAATCAGGAATGTGTATGTGTATGATTCTCCTGCTTGGTTGCAACGTATGGCATATTTGTCTTTCGGTATAGTTACATTAGCTGGATTTATAATTATAATGCGTGCTATATATTGCCGAATTAACCATTGGGCTTTGGTCAAATTTAAGCTGGATGACATAGAACTGAATATGAAAAATATAGATTCAGTATTTGGCGAATTGCTAAATGAAATACTATATTTTTTAAAAGCGGGAGAATATAAGGTAGTGGTATTTGAGGATTTGGACCGGATAAATAATCCGCAAGCATTATTTTTAAAACTTCGTGAAATTAATATTCTACTCAATGAGTCAGATTATTATAAAAAACACAAGAAGACGATTAAATTTGTATACGCTATCAAAGACGAGTTATTTACAGGAGAAATTAGAACAAAATGTTTTGATTTTATAGTATCTGTATTGCCTGTAGTTGATAAATATAATATGGGAGATTTCTTGACGCAAAAATATGCGAATATACTGAATGGTATTGATAAGTCAGATTTATTACGGTTAGGAATGTATGTGCAAGGAAAACGAGAAATGACAAATATCGTTAATGAATACCTTCTCCAAAAGCCACTACTAATGAAGGATGCAATGTCTTCTGATAAGTTATTGGCTATGGTAATATACAAGAACCTTTTTCCGCAGGATTATGCAAACGCATACCAAAAAGAAGGTTTTCTGGCTGGAATATTTCTACATAAAGATTTATTCTCCATGCCATTGAATGAAAAAGACCAATCAGAACTTACTATAATTACAAATAGTATAGATGAACTTACAAATAATATACGTAAGTTAAGGCAAAAATTCACAAGATGGTTACAACAAAAAGGAGTTGAGCAACTCATAATGGATGATAAAATCTATGACTTGGAGATGCTTGTAACAGAAGATTCTCTTTTTGAATTGTTGCAAAAAGATAAAATTGATCAATGTGTGATAATAGAGGATGAAACCAAACGGACGATAGAGTATCCATATACATACACGCAAATGTTAACAGACCTAGATATAGATGGAACTTCTACTGATGATTTTATTAACTGGTTATCAAACTTACAAAAACAAACACAACGTGCTCGAGAACTTTCACTACGAATTACATCTGTCACTAAACGTCCTTTATATGGTATTCTTTCGGAAATGAAACCTGAGACAAGGAAAAAAATTATGCAAGATGTTATGTCTCTTGTCTACGGGGATGTGGATGAAAGAAATGAAAAAGAAGAAGATAATATGATAGATGTTCTTCTTGCGTTTATAAATGCACAATATGTTGCAGAAGATTATGCTTCTTATATGTCATATTCGTATGAGGGGGCGTTAAAAGAAGGAGATGCTTTGTTCATTAATTCTATTATGCAAGATAAGGCATTGCCAGTAGAATATACACTAACTAATATTGCAGCTATAATTGATAGGTTAACAAGCGATAACTTCCAAAAAGATAGCATTCTCAATTTTGATTTGTTAAATTATTTATTAAAATCGGACAAAGAAGAGCATATCGCATTTTTACAATTAATGATAAAAACGGCTAGGGGAAATCTACACTTTATTATGGAATATGCCATTACATACCCCAATAATTATAATTTTTATAATCAATTGTTTAATGAATGGAATAATTGTATTACCGAGATAATGACGTTAGGTGATGACGAGAGAAAAGTTATGTTGTTGCTGTATTTTAAGATTGCACCGACCAATGTTAGATTAGTGTCTCGTGAAAAGAATATAATAGAGCAACTATATGATTTGTTGAATCAAAATGCCGATAAATTAAATACTAAGGAGTTTACCAATTATATACGCCATTATAGATTTCATTTTACCAATTTGCAAGCAGCAACGGAAAAATCGGAGTGGTTATATGATTTTGTTATAGCGAATGATAATTACACACTTAATCAAGAAAATCTACTTGTTATATGCGGTGAAGAGTTTTTAACGCAATCGTACACCTCAATACTCAAATTAGAGGAGCATGTGCAACAATTTGTGTCAAAGGATATGAATTTGTTGTTGAGTCTATTCCCAGAATCTAATACTCAAGATAGTGATGAGGCTATAATCGCATTAATTAACAACCAAGAAGTGAAGGATGATAATCTAAAAAAATACTTATGTAGACAAACAACGCGAATTGACTATGACGAGGAAAAGGTTCCTAATTATATAACTCGTGCGAAAGTGCTCTTTGAATCGGATAGTATTAATCCCAAGTGGAAGAATATGGAGTGCCTAGGTGACGAGTTGACTGATAAGAAAGACTATATAGTTCCTTTCGTGAAGTTACACATTGATGCTTTAAAGGAACAGCCATCTTGTGTTATAGAATTGCCATTACAGCGATTACTTATGTTAGATAATGAAACGCTTACAACTGAAGAGTTTAAAAAAATAATACATTGTTGTCATTATTATTTTGAGGAGAAGGATATCAAAGAACTGAATAAGGATAGAATAGGAATAATCATTGAATCAAACTATATAAAATATTCGTTAAGTGGAATAGATTTTGTAAGTTCGTGTGAGGCAGACATGTTCTCTGCTTATTTAATAGGTTGGTTTGATAGGTTCATAATGGATAATCAATTCCCCAAGGACAAAATTTCAAATGCGATTGGATTAAGAATATTAAAGTCAACTTTGACAGCCGACAATAAAGAAGCATTCTTGCAGAAGTATTTGCACATACAAGATGATGAAGATGCTCCTATATACGCGGAGTTAGTTTGTAAGCATTATGCGGCGATAGGCAATGTGAAAGAGGCAAAAATTGATGAACTTATAAAGGCTCTTCATTTATTTAAAACTGAGAATTCTTGGGAAGACAAAATTACGGTGGTTAATAAAGTAAATGAGGCCTTTACGTATAATCCGATTTTAGAAGAACAGATGTTAACTGCTTTAGGCGGGGGATATCTGGCGTTAAATCACTATAAACAGTATCCAAAGGATTTTTATAAAAATGATCAAAATATAGAATTGTTTACATATTTAAATGGAAAACATAAATATATTAGTAAGGTAAAAATAGAAGATAATAATATTAAGGTAACTTTTAAATATCGATAAGTTTACGTTGGCGAAAGCCCCCCTCTTAGATGTGATGATAGTAATATGAGAATATAATCAATTTTAAGATTATGGCAGAATTAAGAGTAAGTAGGAAAAGTCAAAATGTTATTACCTCGTTTTAAATAAAGATACCAATGACAAAACTGAATGTCTTATACATATGTAACGATTATGACATGTTTTTTGGAGCATCGGTGTCGCTTATGCGCATGATTCACGCATTACGAAACGATGTACATCCCATTGTATTGGTATATGGCGGAGGTGATGTGCAGGATTATTGCATAGAACATAACATTGAGTGTATTGTGCATCCATTTTTCTATATGTGGGACAAACCACGAAAATTGAAAACGATTCTCCATCATCCTTCTAAAAGCACGTTGTATCGTTACTACAAACTAAATAATGATTGTGCTAATTATGTTGCTGACCAATTACAGGGACGTCATATAGATATTGTACATTCTAATTCCAGTATCACCACAGTTGGTATTGATATCGCTAAACGATTGGGAGTTAGGCATATTTGGCATGTTCGCGAGTTTTTGGATTTAGATTTTCATTTGGACATCTTTATGGGCATACCTCGTTTACGTAGATTAATTAACCATGCTGATGCGCGTGTTTGTATATCTCCGGCGGTAGCTAAACATTGGCGTTTTAAAGAGGAAAATACTCATGTCATTTTTAATGCCATCCAATCGGAAAGTGAAATATCGTATATTGAGCGTAAAGAACCTTATTTCCTTTTTTGCGCTGGTAATTTAGGCGGAACAAAACATGCGGACGATGCTATCCGTGCTTTCGCTGCGTCTAATTTATCAAATCAGGGGTACAAACTCAAATTAGTTGGTGGTGGCAGCGAAGAGGAACTAGCTATGCTACATACATTGGC
This sequence comes from Candidatus Colicola caccequi, assembly GCA_018065205.1. GTDB lineage: Bacteria > Bacteroidota > Bacteroidia > Bacteroidales > Paludibacteraceae > Colicola > Colicola caccequi. The sequence continues at coordinate 24,922 of JAGHTR010000030.1, read as the reverse complement.
GCAGCAATTATATGTTGTTGATTACGTGGAGTTTTGTGGCTATCAACATGATGTAAAAGAATATTTCCTGCATGCGACAGCTTTCCTTATGATGTCAGAGAACGAAGCGATGGGGCGTGTTACCGTAGAAGCCATGTTCTATGGCTGTCCTGTTATCGCACGTAATACAGGTGGTAGTACAGGATTTATCCGTAATAAAGAAAATGGCTATCTCTTTAATTCGTTGAATGACTGTGTTTTTTATATGCAACTTTGTGCACAAGGTAATCAAGAATCTGTCATTATGTCTGCTCAAAACACTGCACGAGAATTATTCACAGAGGAGGAGTATAGAAATCACATAATGCGTGTATACCATCATATGTTGGCCAAATGATTGATTTAGATATTATATTAATTTGTTATCGGCAAGAATCCTATATTGAGGCCGCTGTGGATAGCATCCTTATGCAAGAGGTCCGGAGTGATGTTCGGGTAAAACTTATTGTTGCAGATGACTGCTCTCCGGACAAAACATTATCCTTAATTAAGCAGAGACTTAATGATAAAAATGACGGTCGCCTATTGATACGTGGGGTGGAGTATTTAGAATCGGTTCGTAATGTGGGAATTAGTCGTAATTATCAACGTGCTTTTGCCGCTTGTAATGGAGATTATATTGCCATAATGGAGGGGGATGATTATTGGACGAAAAAGTATCACTTACAACAACATATAGACTTTTTACAAGCCCACCCAGAATGTAGTATGTCTATGAATCGTATCACATATACGATGAATGGAGAATATAAAGGTGTAGATGGTTGGCAATATAAGAAGGATTATCATAATTATTCGTTGCGAGAGCAAATAGAGTGGCATAACCTATTAGGTAATTTATCGGCAACAATGCTACGAACAAATTGTGTTAAATGCATACCCGAAAAGTATTTCTCAGTATATTTTGATGATTTCTTATTAGGTATTGCATTAGCGGAGTATGGAGATTTAGGCATTTTGAAGGAATCAACTTCTGTGTATCGTGGCAATAGTAATAGTTTGTGGGCGAATATGGGGAAATGCAAACGCATAATCCGTCATTTCCGTCATGCTAGACTATATGATCAGTTATTAGATTATCGCTATCATTCCTATTGGCGGACAAACAAAAAGCGATATGTAAAAGGGTTGTGGAGATCGTTAAAGATAAATATAGCTCATAAAATTAGTGGGAAAAAATAATGAAAGTAAAAGTTTCTTTTATATTACCTTGTTACAATGTCGCGCCCTATGTCGGACGATGCATAGAGTCAATAGAAAACCAAGATATTCCGCAATCGGAATATGAAATTATTTGTGTGGATGATTGTTCCGCTGATAATACTGTTGAAGTGATTCGTCAGTACCAACAGTTGATGCCCAATATTGTCCTTATTCAACATGAGACGAATAAAACATCTGGTGGCGCTCGCAATACGGGAATAGAGAGCGCCAAAGGCGAATATATATGGTTTGTCGACCCCGATGATATGATTCGACCTAATGTGTTGAGGCGGTTATACGCTTGTGTGTCATCGCTTGATTTAGAAATATTGATGTTCAATATTGATATACGTCATGAAGATCAGATAATAGAACATCGCATTGTGCATCAGCATTGCGATGAAGTGCTCTCTGGAGTGGACTATATAGCCAATTATGCCGGGCGTAGGGGGATATATTGTGTTACAGCAATATATGAAAGCATTTATAAACGCTCTTTTTTATTGGAACGTCATTTGCGTTATCCGAAAATGAAGGCAGGAGAGGATATTATTTTTGCATGGAAATGTATGTTGGAGGTGCAACGTTGTAGTGCTATAGAGGATTCGTGCTATCTTTATATTCGTCGTTTAAACTCGGTAACGGGGCATGTTGGAAAATTAAATAATGTAGTAATAATTTCGCGTAGTGTTCTATATGCATGTGAACTTCAAAAAATTCTTAATCAATATGCTAATGTGGAGGATAAGATCCTCAGAGGAATACATCAAGAACAACAATCAGCACTGAATGGACATTCTCATGATATTATTTATGCCAGTTGTCAAGAACAAAACACATTTTATAGAGATATCCAAAAAAGAAAAGAACAAATAGATTTTTTGTCTCATTTGATGAATCGGAAGACTAAAAATATTTTTCATTATCAATGGCCTAAAATGTTATGGTTTTTTGTAATATGGGGATATAGGCTTCATGATGTTATCAAACAACGACATTGATTGCGAATGCATAGATGGTAAAGAACTATGATACTAACATACGATTTTATATCCAACACTGCCTCGGGTGATTGGTTGACGGCAGAATATAAACCGAATCAAGCAAACGAATTTGGGAAAACTCAACTCATAGAATATGATGCCGACCGGCATATTTTGCGTGTGCGTCGGGACAGACTCGGCTTGCAAACAATCTACTATGCTCAATTACCTACGAGTGTTGTTTTTTCAACCGAGTTGAAGGACATATTAGCAGTGCTCCCTAATCCTCAAATTCGTGCTCACGAATTGGCGCAACCGATTCGCCATAATTTCCCGATTGATAAATACAATACATGGATAGAGCAGATTAAGCGGCTTCGCGCTGGGGAAGAGGCTATTGTGGATAAAGATGGCTTACGCCTTCATATTTATTGGGAACGTGACTTTACACCATCATTTCAAGGAACAAAGAAAAATGCAATTGCCGAAACACTACGTTTAATGCGTCAATCCGTTCGTAATTGTATAGAAACGGCAGATGGTCCTGTGGCAGTATTGTTAAGTGGTGGTATTGATTCCACTTCTCTTGCCGCATTTACAAAAGAAATACAGCAAGAAGTACATGTAATCTCTGCCGGCTATAAGGGCAATAAATACACAGGATGTGATGAGCGTGAAGTGGCTAAACAATTTGCTTCCGAACAAGGATTAATATATCACGAAGTTGAACTGAATGAAGCAGATTTTGAGCAACTCTTAGACGAACTATTGCCATATATTGATGAGCCATGTTTTGATGTGTCATGTATGGCGCAATATGCGCTCTATAAAAAGGCGGCAGAAATGGGCTTCAAAGTTATCCTTAGTGGACTGGGCGGAGATGAGCAGTTTTATAGTTATGTGAATGATAATGCTGCGGCAGAGGCTTTGCGCATTCGTAGAGAACATCAGTCGCTATTTCCTTTGAAAACCCACAAAAAGGAATTTATCACTTTTATGCTCAAGCATTGGCGTGAAATCGTTTTTGTTAATAAACCTGTGCTATTAAATAGTCGATTGGTAAACGGATGGGTGTATAATGATTACTATTGTTTCGCCAAGGATGCTCTGCTTCAGTTTAATGATGATACCATCCATTTCAATGAACTGCAATTAGAACATCAATTTTTAGATACCGATGGACTGAATGAAATCTATGATTTTGTCTTCTCCACTTTTGCTAATCAACTATGTGTGTATTTGGGCAATAAATTAGGTGCAGCCAATGGCGTTGAACTTCGTTATCCGCTTTTAGATGCTGAATTGGTGACATTTTTGGATACACTCCCGATATCCATGAAGTTTGACCCTAAACGTCCTAAACAATATCAAAAGGATGTGATGGCGGGTATTGTACCGGATTATATTCTTTATGCTAAAAAACGTGGTTTTGAACCTCCATTTGAATTTATTCGCGCCATAGCAGCACGGTATCAGTATAAACATATTCAAGCCACCCATAAGTTTTTCAACTCAGTAGTGGCAGACAAGATAATAGATAATTTGCTATATGAATAATCTTGCACCCATAGTAGTTTTTGCCTATGACCGGCCGGATCATCTTCGTCGGACATTAGATGCGCTTGCTAAGAATAACTTGGCGAGTGAGTCCGTACTCTACGTATATTGCGATGGTGCCAAAGAGTGGGGTGGAGAGCCTAAACAAGCAGAAGTTGGTTATGTGGCGCAAAACTCAAAACGTCATTTCTATGGTACCCAAGAGCAGTATGAGTCATATCTTCAACGTATAGCTGAAACGCGCAGTGTGGCTAGAGCAATTACCGGATTTAGGGAATCCCATGTTATTGAACGTGAACACAATATCGGCTTGGCAGACAATATTGTCGGTGCTGTCACGGAGATAGTCAATCAATATGGACGTATCATTGCTTTTGAGGATGATATTGTTTGTACGCGTGGGACATTAATGTACTTAAATGAAGCATTAGAGTTATATAAGGAAGACGATAAGGTGATGCACATCTCCGCATGGATGTTCCCTAATAAAGGGCAATTCCCTATGACCTTCTTTTATGATAGTCCATATCCTGCTGGTGGATGGGCAACTTGGCAACGGGCTTGGCGGCACTTTAATCCCGATACTGCCGACCATGTGGCTTATTGGCAAAATAATTGGAAAGAGTTTGATATTGAGGGGCAAAATCACCTAAGTAAACAACTGTTGATGAATTTAGATGGTCGTTTACATACGTGGTATGTGAAGTGGTATAGTAGTATGCATCGCCGAGGTGGCTTATGTCTTTATCCGGGAACTGCTATGAGTAATAATATCGGTTGGGATGATTCAGGTGATACATCCTTTGCCACTACTCGCTATAATGTGGCGCATCCTGCAGAATATACTGAAGTTAAGCGAGTGCCAATTAAACGCAATAAAAAGGCTTTCCACTATATCCGTGTATGGTATTCCGGTCATTGGTATAGTAAACGCTATCGTGAACAATGGATACAAAGAATTAAGTCAATACTTCATTTATGAACAAGAAGACAAAAATATCAGTAGCTGTCATTACTTATAACCAGGAAGACACCATTCGCCAAACATTAGATAGTATTTTAATGCAAAAGGGTGACTTTGATTTAGAACTTGTTATAGGTGAAGATTGCAGCAAAGATCATACGTGGGATATTTGCAATGAGTATGCAACAAAATATCCCGATATCGTTCGTTTGTTGCCTAATACGCATAATTTAGGTATTACGGCAAACTATTTCCGCGTATTGCAAGCTTGTACAGGCGAATATATAGCGGACATTTCAGGTGATGATTACTATTGCGATGACTATGCATTAGCAAAACAGGAGGCATTTTTACAACATCATCTTGAAGTTGGGTTCATGGGGGCTAGGGGGTACGAATATTTCGTAAAAAAGAAGATAAAGACACCGACGTTAAATAGAGAAATTACTTTAGAAACCGATAATAGTAAACAGTTTTACTTTTCTACAGCATATAAAGGAGGGGTTTATGTCCGCCCTGTTGGAGATATGATGAGACGAGATATATTGCGTTATATTGATTTTGATGAGATTATTCGTCGTCATTTGCCAGTAGAAGACTATCCTATGCAAGCCATCTTTGCTCAACACTGCCATTTTGCATGTTTGCCGGATTTGTTAGTTGTCTATCGTATTTATGATACGTCATCTACGTTTGTGCCCGTGACGCACCCTCACTATCTCAGCATCAATAAGGGACTGATGGATACGCGTCGCTACCTGAATGAACTCTTCCCACAAGATGCATGTTTCTCGGAGGAATGGATGCAAGATTATGAGTTTTACAAAGAGTTCTTGCTTTATCTGCATAAATGGCAGTATAAAAAAGCAAAAGATTTGCTTGCGCATGCTGCACAAACCAAGGCTGCAGGACAGCCGCACTATATGCAGGCTAAGCGCATGACACGCAGTTGGTTGCGCTTCATTGCCTTTGCGATATATAAGGAACTAATGTATATAAAGGACATTAAAAATCGTACATAATATGAAATACACAGTTAATGATTGTGAACTCTTGGAGTTTGATAAACATTCTTCATCCAAAGGAAGTCTATCTGTAGTCCAACATCAAAAAGATATCCCGTTTGATATCAAGCGTGTTTACTACCTTTATGATGTTCCTGGTGGCGCTTCTCGTGGTGCGCATGCCCATAAGGAACTATGGCAACTAATGATTGCTGCCAGTGGCTCTTTCCGCGTAACTTTAGATGATGGCAAGCAGAAACGCTCATTCTTCCTCAATCGTCCATATCAAGGCCTATTAGTTAAACCGGGCATATGGCGTGATTTGGATGAGTTTTCATCTGGTGCGTGCTGCTTTGTCTTAGCTTCGGAGGATTATGATGAAGAAGATTATATTCGCAATTATAAAGAATTTATAATATATCGTAAACATGATAACGATTAAGTGTTATACGGCCGAGTGTAAAACGGAGTGGGATGCTTTCGTGAATTCTGCCAAAAACGGGATTTTTATGTTTAATCGAAACTACATGGATTATCATAAAGATCGCTTTTTAGATAGTTCATTAATGTTCTATAAAGATGATTGTGAATTAGTAGCTATACTTCCGGCCTCTATTCATGGAACAGAACTGCGGTCTCATGGAGGATTGACTTATGGAGGCATTATTTGTGGAGAATCCATGAAGCAGCACATTATGAATGAATGTTTTGATGCTCTGCTAGTTTATGCTAAAGAAAATAGTATTTCGTCAATTGTATATAAGGTTATTCCATATATATTGACAAAGTACCCTTGTGAAGAAGAATTATATACTTTGTGGCGGCATGGAGCACAGTTGATTAGACGAGATGTGTCATCTACGATAGATTTAACATGTCCATTTAAGATGCCTAAAGGTAGAAAGGCGCAAATTGCAAGAGCAAAACGAGAAGGTGTTGCTATAGAAATAGAAGAAAACTTTGATGAGTTTATCGCGTTAGAAAATCAAGTGCTTTCGACTTATCATCAAGTCAAAGCGGTACATACGGGTGCTGAATTAGCCCTTCTAAATTCTCGCTTCCCGGAAAATATCAAACTCTATACGGCTCGCAAGGATGGTGAATTATTAGCGGGAACACTTATCTTTATCTATGATAATGCTATCCATACACAATATATGGCTAGTTCAGAGTTAGGCCGAGAGATTGGAGCATTAGATTTGACCATTGCTACCATAATGCATGATTATCAAACGACGAAGCGTTATCTTGATTTTGGTATTTCAACGGAACAAGAAGGATTAGTTTTTAATGATGGATTAGCAGCACAAAAAGAAGGCTTTGGGGGACGAACTATTGTTTATGATATTTATAGGTTATAAGTTATGAAGAATAATGACATACACGAAAATATTATTATAAATCCTAGCGCGGAATTGGTGCCTACGATTCATATTCCTCCAATATCTAATAAGGTTTTGGAGCATATTGAACCCACTAAAGAACAAATATGTAAATGTAAGGAATACTTAAATAAGCGTTTTGGGTATTATTGTATTGTGCCAAAAGCTCGAACTGCCATTGGGATAGCGTTGGATTATTATAATCTTCACAAAGATGATGTTGTAACTATATTAACTACTACGGGTAATTTTTATATCAGTAGTTGTGTGACAAAGGAGGTTGAAAAAAGGTGTTTGTGGAATAGAGAAATTACGGATAAAACAAAAGTCATATTTGTAAACCACGAGTTTGGGTATCCATATGAAAAATTGGCAGACTTAAAACGATATAATTTGCCAATTATTGAGGATTGTGCATATGCGTTTTTTACAGAAGATAAACAAATGGGAACTATAGGAGACTTTGTTGTATATAGTTTGCCCAAAGCTTTTCCTATGCAAATGGGTGGTATTTTACAATCTACTATAGGTAAAATAACTTATCAAGAAGACTATGCGGTGAGAGAGTATGTGACTAACAAACTTGCCATTGAGATAGAGCATATCAATCTCATACGTAAGAAGAGGCTTCGTAATTGGCATATACTATCTGAACAATTGCAGAAAATAAATGCCAAGCCATTGATGTTTCCAAAAGGAACCATTCCAGGTGTGATGCTATTTGAGTGGGAAAATGCTATTGATTATCCAAAGTTAAAAGAGTTTATGCAGTGCCATGGAGTAGAGTCTAGCGTATTTTATGGCAAGCCGGCATATTTTATTCCATCACATCAATTATTAACTTTAGCGGAAATGAATTATATGATTAGTTTGTTGCAATATTGGGCCAATAACTATTGATTTGCAAACTTATGGTTATGTTGATATGATTGGGCGGAATGTAATAATGGCATGATGAAAATAAATTTGTCGGCAGGAAAATTGAGGCATCTAAGCAAAAGTTTTTAGATAAGTTTTTAGGCAGAAATTAATATGACTGTACCTTTTCTTTCACTCAAGGATGTTACTGCTCTGCATGGAGCAGAAATCAACGAGGCGGTGAGCCGCGTAATTAATTCCGGTTGGTACCTCCAAGGCGAGGAGAATGCTCGCTTTGAACGCGACTATGCCGACTATATTGGTACTAAACATTGTATCGGCTGCGCCAATGGTCTAGATGCTCTTATCTGGATTTGGCGTGCATACATTGAATTAGGCGTCATGCAGCCCGGTGACGAAGTTATTTTGCCGGCTAACACCTATATCGCTACCCACCTCGGCATCACCGAAAACGGTTTAATCCCGGTATGTGTGGAACCGAAGGAAGAGACTCTTGAAATAGATGAGGATAAGATTGAAGAGATCTTAGTTAAGAGGGAAGAGCAAAGAGTTAAGAACGGCATTGAGAATCGAATCAAGGCCATCTGCATTGTGCACCTTTATGGTCGCTGCGCTTATACGGATAAGATAGGTGAACTATGCCGCAAGTATAACCTTAAATTGGTGGAAGATAATGCCCAAGCGCACGGATGTGTAGCGCAGGTAAGAGGTAAGAACGGAGAGGTAAAAACGGTTCGTACCGGTGCTATTGGCGATGCTGCGGGTCATAGTTTCTATCCGGGCAAGAACCTCGGAGCCTTAGGCGATGGCGGAGCAGTAACTACCAATGATGATGCGTTAGCAGCAGCCGTACGTGCCTTAGCCAACTATGGCAGTCAGAAGAAATACGTGTTTAAGTACACCGGACGCAACTCGCGTCTGGATGAAATCCAAGCTGCGGTGTTGGATGTTAAACTAAAATACTTAGATGAAGACAATCGTCATCGTCAGCAGGTGGCTGCGTATTACTACGACCATATCGATAATCCGTTGATTACTTTGCCGAAACGTTTAGATGACGCAAATAATGTATATCACCTGTTCCCAATACTAGTTAAAAGCCCTTCCCTTCAGGGAGGGGATGGGGTAGGCTTGCGCAATCGTCTTCACGATTATCTTGCCGAGCATGGAGTAGGGACGGTGATTCATTATCCCATTCCGCCGCATATGCAAGAGTGTTATAAGGATGCTGCGTGGAATCGCTATCTCCCCTCGCCTTTAGGAGAGGGGGCGGGGGAGAGGCTCCCCATTACCGAGATGCTTGCTGAATGCGAGTTGTCCCTCCCGATGAGCCCATGCTTAATGACAGCGCAGAAGGAGTATGTGGTGAGGTTGATAAATGAGTTCAAATAGGAGCATTTGACAAGGCAAAATGGAGGAATGAAAATATTTCTGTAAGTTTGTGCGATGAATTTGAAAAATAAGGGTTCGGAGACAAAGAATTACCATAGGTGCACTAGTATTTTTCTTCCAGAGGATAGAAAACCTTGATTATCCTAAACTAAAGATATTTATGCAGTCTCAAGGGGTTGAATCAAGAGCAGATCTAGATTACATGATAACGATGTTGAATTATTTCTTTAATAAATCTTAAGATGCGTACTTCTTTTTTTTCAGACAAACGTGCCAATTGGTGTGTATTTGTATTATTCGCAATGGTAATATTTGTACAAAATTGTATGTGTCATTATTATTGCCACCATTCAATTTTGATGTCTTCTATTTGGAAAACGCCACTATATTTTTGGGCTTTTTATATTCCGAAAATATGCATTGCACTTTTATTTGGAAGTATTGTATTCTTCATTAAACGGAAGTGGTGGATTGTCGTCATTTCTTTGCTACTAGACATTTGGTTTCTAACGAATATAATTTATGCGCGTATTTATGAGCAACCTGTTGATGCATATGTTATACTTATGGCAGGTAATTTGCGTGGATTTATGTCTAGTATTTTCGCTATCATTGAATGGAAAGACGGAATATTTCTGCTCCTAACAGCTATACTCGCAGGTGTGATATTTATCTTAGATATAAATCAACGCAATGTCAAATTTGGACTATATACTTTAGTAGCATCTGCCGTTTTATGGACAGCATCTATAACTATCAATTGGATTCGATATGAGATACAAACTAAACATGATTCGTTCTCATATGTTGCCCCCATTCATTGTTATTTGCATCCATTTGATAGAGCAACCCGGTTAATGACGGCAGGAACTGCGCCACATTACGATTATTCGTATTTACACATGTTATTATTTGACATGTACGATTTAGCAACCTTCTCTTTCCGCAATGAAGATGTTCAAGAATTTAGCGAACAAGACCTCGCAACGATTAATACCTTGTTTGGTACGGAGAAGGAAAGGGTTGACAATGATTATCTAATATTAGTGGTTTTTGAAAGTCTGGAAGATTGGGTTGTTCGTCCTGAATTTACTCCCAACATATATCGCTTAATCAAAAACAATCACTCATTACGCGCACATAAAATCTCCAAACAAACAATCGGAGGAGGATCTGCTGATGGTCAAATGATACTCAATACAGGGTTATTGCCAATTTCAAATGATGCGGTATGTTATAGATATCCATTTAATGTTTTTCCTCATTATCCTAAATATCGTTCTATTACATTGCTTCCTCATCCAATAGATGTATGGAATCAAACATGTATGAGCCCTGCTTATGGTTATGATACGACTATTGTTAGTACAGAGGAAATACATTTTCAAAATGCAGCTTCATATATCAAGAAAGGCTATGATATGATGCAAATTATCACATTAACATCTCATGAACCATTTGGCGGTACGTCTGATTTAAATTTCCCTGCAGATATGCCAGAATTAATGGCTGCCTATATAAAGAGCGTAAATTGTACAGATAGATATATTGGTGAGATGATAGATAGCTTAGAATATTATAGTTTGTTAGATAGAGTAACGATTGTTATTTCTGGTGATCACACAATATTTCATAAAGAGCGGAGAGAGCGATTTGCACAATACTGCCAAGAAACCAACTTAGATTATGGTGTAGAAAATTCATATTGTCCTCTAGTCGTATATTCTCCTAATATATCTGTTAATAGCGAAATTTGGGATGTTAGTTATCAGATGGATGTATTTCCTACGGTAATTAGTGTTTTAGGATATCAAGATTACTATTGGAAGGGGTTTGGCGTAAATTTATTGGATTCTGTTGCTCGGCATAATCGCCCTATCTCGGAACAAGAAGCTTATCGTTTGTCTGATTTAATGATTCGAAGTAATTATTTCGCGACGATTAAAGCAAACTGACTTCTTGGCTGAAAAGGGACGCTAACTACCTCCCGCCGTCTACGTCTGCGTCTTAAACTTTGTTATTCCATGAAACAACTACCTACAATAACTGTCCGTGAGTAGTTTGTATAGATTCTCTATCAAAGGAAGCAATTATGTAACAAAGAAACTTTTGATAATAGATAAAGATGTTGAATAATTGGCAAATCCACCATTGTGAGGGCGGTGGTACAATTTATTAAATGTTATTAAGGTATAAATATAATGAGAAAGTTTGATGAAGTTATACAATTTGAGACAAATGGTCAACTATACAACCATTTACAAGTGATGGTTGATGGTTTAATGGATGAAGAAACAACAATCAAAGAAGTTTCCTCAATATTAAACTCTCCTTATGGGCATTTATTATCTTTGGATGATTTTTTGAAATGCATACAATCCTTTATTAATAGAAGAATAATTTATTCACTTCGGGATAGTGTGTATCCTTATTTTTCAAAATTTTATAGATTAAATACAAATATTATTACTTCAAATATCCTTGGCTATCTAATCTCAAATGATGGAGATGTCCGTATGATAGGACGCCATTTGTGGGACCAATTAAAATTAGTAGAATCTGTGCAACTTAATATTTCAACCATGGACGAAATTACACAAATGAAATATATCAGTTCATTGTTGCAAGATTTATTATCGCCCGAGGATCGTGTCCCGATATCAATTTTGTTTTTTAATTCGCGTAGTAAAGATGTTAGATCAGTACTAATGAATTATTTGTCAATGTATTTAATGAATTATTATGGATATGTAAAAACGCAATTTGAACAACAAACATTTCCACATTATAAGGAGGTGCTACAATTCAAAGCACTTATTGCGGATTTTGATGAGCGATTTTGTAGAATAGATAAATGCAAAGAATTGCATGCTGAATATGCTTATCCACGGCTTCATGAAATTTGTATTAGGAAAAGTGCAGAACATATGGCAGATACGGTTAGTAAGAGGGGCGTAAGTCAACATACATTTTTGTCAATGCTTAAAAATGTTTCTATTGGAAGAGCTGGTGGCATTAGACAGCCAGATGGCTCTGTGCAAACGCTTGCTAAAATTTCATGTTCCGTTTTTGTTCCGATGTATCTACAGTCTTTTACTCCGGAAGAGCAACGGGAGATATCTAAAAACGTTTCATTAGATTGGTCTAAAATTCAAAATAATGGATGATTGTCGTTTTATAAGAGATTATTTGAGTACATTACGAGAGGATAGTGAATTGGATTATATATTTCCAATTCTATTGTCTGCTATGAATTTTCAGGTATTATCCACTCCTAAAAATAGCAAGGGACAATCACAATATGGTAAAGATGTTGTGGCGATAGGTATCTGTCCTGAAGATGGAATAAAGTACTGTTGGTGTTTTGAACTTAAAGGAGGCGATGCTAAAAATATCAATAATAACAATTTTCTTATTCAAGATGGAATCCGAGAGTCTTTGTTAGAGGCTAAAGATTTAGATTTTCAGGATTTTTGTATTCCTAATCTTGATAAACTTCCTAGAAAATATGTTATTGTGCATAATGGTGTTATCAAAGAGGATACTCGTCGCCTATTTGATTCTTTTGCGAGAAAAGAATTTAACAGTGGAGAATTAGAACGATGGGATATTGATAAATTGACGTCATTATTTAGTTCCTATTTGTTTAATGAATCTTTATTAGCAGATGAACAATGTTATTTATTGTTAAAGAGGATATTGGTGCTATTAGATAGTCCTGGTTGGGAAACGCGAGATGTTGATTCCCTTACGAATTTGTTATTAAAGAAATGTGCGTCTCCAATAAGACATAGTAAGAGAGTTTTTCAAAATGTAATGTCATCTCTAAATTTAGTGCTGTGTTTGATTTATAAGTATTGTGAAGAATGTGAAAATTATCTACCAGCAAAAAATAGTTCAGATAGAGTGATATTGTTAACTTGGAAATGGATATTACAAAATCATCTTGAGAATTCAAAAGAAGTGGAATTGTTGTTCGGCAATCTCGTCTATACACAATCTTATATTTATAATTTATATTTTAGCAAAACCCTTCCGTTAGCTGTTAAATTTAAGGGGCTATATATTCCTCGTGGTGGGGAAGTTGAACAAATATGTTATCCTCTTCGTTGTTATGACTATATGAACTCGTTGATATATTTCTATATTATGTGCGATTATTTTTTGCCTCGAAGTAGAATCATTATTTCTGAAAAAGATCAGATGGCGACCATAATATCAATCTTAGAGCATAATTCGGGTTTCGAAATGGCATTAGAAGATTCTGCTTCGGTTGGAATTTTATTTATTCTTTGGTTCGTTAATACGAATAAGAGAACAGAAAAGATGGAAGAGATTATTGTTCATTGGCTTCAGAAAATCGTAATCAATATGGTTTATACTCACCACGACAAGGGCTTGTTTCCCGAACTTAGAGGATCTCGTAACGCTATAGCAGAAAGCCTATATCAGAAATCGGTAAATTATGTAGATTCTTCATCTTTATTAATTCTTATATTATTTGAGATAATCGCATGGCTTGGGGATGATAATTTGTATAAAATGCTCTATGAAGAGGTGAAAAATGCAGATGTAAATTTGCAGATAGCATATCCTATTGATAGTGAAAGTTTGGAGGCGAATATGTATGACCATCGGCTAGATGAGGAACTCAGTGTTGAAATTGGCGTGAATTTACCTCCAACGCTACAAGAATTCTCTCAAACGTTCGTTAAACATTATGACCATATCCCATTGGTGACTGAAAAAACAAAGTTCTGGTTTGTTGATTTTTTAGCCCATATTCATTATCGTACAGATTGGTTCCCTGATTTTATTAATTTTGGCTTTTTGAGGCCGATGAAATAATGTTATATGAGTAAAGTTACATATTTATTAGGTGCTGGTGCGAGTGCAGGCACACGAAATTCAGAAGGAGGTATTATTAGAGGTCTTCCTACTATTAATGAAATTCCTCATGCTATAGACATCCTTCTTCGTAGTTATCATAATGAGTTTCTTTATGGGAACCATCCAATTATAGATGCATTGTTATGGCTACAACAAAAATGTTTAGATTATCCGACGATTGATACGTATGCTAAAATCTTGTATACTACGGGGACTGGAAGTGATGAGGAATATTGCCACTTGAAAAGAGTACTATCGTTATTCTTTATGCTATATCAAACAAAAGAGAATAGAGATTTAAGATATGATAATTTTGTGGCTTCTTTGATGGGAATAGATAAGACATTACCTCCTATTGACATTCTTACATGGAATTATGATGCTCAATTGGAATTAGCGTTTGATGAGTATTTTAAATGTGGAATTAGAAATTTATGGATGGGTGTTCTCAATGTTTGTGATAAGAGTTATTTTCATACCTATTTCCAGCCTAATAATCCATTCTCTATTACTAAATTAAATGGAACTGCTTTTTTTGAACAAAACGATAGCTCAGGAAGAACGGGTATAATAGACTTTATTCTGTCAGATTGGTCAAAAACGCAAAAATTAAATAAGGCGGAAGAAATATTATCTGCAAAGTATAATCTTATGGATTTAAATTTGCCTCAATCTGGTATTTCTTATGTTTGGGAGAAGGGGTTAGACAACGAATTCTTACCTAAAATTGAGAATCGTATAAAGACAACGGAAGTATTAGTGATTATTGGTTATTCGTTCCCATATGTAAATAGACCAACAGATAGATTCTTATTTACAAGTATGCCAAATCTAAAGAAAATCTACATTCAAGATCCTCGAGCCGAACAAATCGCTGATACTATATCAACATTATGCAAAATCTCTCGGGAACAAATGGTCTTTAAAAATGCTGATAACCAGTTCGTAATTCCATTTGAATTGGAAATATAAAGATATAATTATGGCTCAATTTACAAATGAAGAGTTAGAACAAATCCGCCAAGAGGATGAAAAAACGATCTTCGTCAATTCCTCAAGGGGTGTTATACAAAGATTCAAGAAGGTTTGCGCAAATTGGATGAGCGTAGTGCAAGTGAGACGATATATACCATCCCTTATTCATGTATAATGCTAAATTACACAAGAAATGGGCATTATGTAGAGATGGAATATTCACTTGATATTTTAATAGGCCCGATAGTATCTATAGACATCTATGAAATCATTAAATCAAAATCTTGCACATCTACGATTGCTTTTTGTAATGGGTGATAATAGATGGATACAGAATAGTATAACTCCTCCGATAGAATATTATACGTCTGATGATGGTGTTCTTATGGGGGTAATCTGCGTCGACCGTTTAGACGGAACATTTGGAATTGTAGTGTTAGATTATAATAATTTAAAACAATATCAGGCAGTTGAGGTATATTGTGATATAGATACCATAGATAATGCAAGGGTGGCACTAAATGATGCCATGGGTAACTATGTTCGTGACACCGCTCAAATGTCGCAGCTGGGAAAACCTATGGATTTTTTTGCGCAAATCACTTCAGACAAAGAATTGAGTCCTCTTTTTCAGAAATTGAAGAGTGATGATTTTTTTAGTTCTGCAAGGGCTGCGATTGAAGAAATATCACCTTACATTGAAGATAGGGATGGTAACTTAGTGGAACAACTACAAACCGTTAATGGGTTTGATGCGCGTATATGGGAACTATACTTACTTTGCTATTTTAGAGAGGCGGGGCTTAATCTTGATAAAAAGTATGATGTTCCTGATTTTGTTCTATATAAAGGAGATGAACGAGTTGCTGTGGAAGCTGTCACTATTCAGCGTAAACAAAAGGGGTACGATAATAGCAACATACCGAACTATACAACGGATGAGATGTTCCAAAAATTAGAGAACGAGATACCTCTTATGTTTGGGTCTTCATTGTACTCCAAATTAAAGCATACATATGAGAATAAATGTTATTGGGAATTACCTCAATGTAAGGATTTGCCGTTTGTTTTTGCCATAGAGGATTTTCATGAGGATATGTCGATGATGTGGACGTTTAATGGTGTGATTACTATGCTATATGGCATAGATCAAAGGATAGAACAAGATAATGATGGTAATAACATTTTGATAAATTCATCAGGGAAGGCTATTGTTAAAGAAAGCAAGAATGGTCAAACTGAAATAACCCCATTATTCCTTGATCGTGCGTTTGAAAATGTCAGCGCAGTATTATTCTCTGCAACGGGCACCTTGTCGAAGTTTAACCGTATGGGAAGACAAGCTGGTTTGGGTTCGAAAAATACTATATTGTTCCAGACACGTGTTTCGTACAATAAATCACCTAATGCTATTTCCCCAATCTTTAGCGGTCATATAATAGATGAAAATTGTCATGAAACATGGGGCGATGGTGTTAATATTTTTCATAATCCATTGGCTCGTGTTCCACTTGACTCATCATTATTTCCTGGTGTTGCCCATCATTATTATAAAGATGGCATGCTTTATAGTGATACTCCTCATGATTATACTTTAAGTTCTTTTACATGGAATATTAAATCTGAAGGTACCATTGATACAAACAATTGCAAATTCCGGTTTACATCTCCAGAACAATTCCAAACGGTTATGAAACAATGGGTAATGAAACTCTAGTGAATCATATAACTAAATAGTTCTGTAATTCAGCCAACGGTGAAGAACGATGAGAGTTCGTATGTGCTTTGTATCAACAATTTTCCCCGAATGTACCCAAAAGGTAAAATAGCATTTGTGTATAAATTTATAGAAATAATTTTGCGTATATCAGAAATTGACCTATAACCCCCAAAGTATAGTGATGATAGACATACTTAAAGATAAGATTAGAACCCAAATTATTGAAGTTCTTAAAACGCAATATCAGAATCAGAAAACTCCTTTCAGGTTTGTGCTAGACAAGAGTGTTTTGACAAGTTGTCCTATAGGAGAAGATGTTAGAGAGGTTGCCGATACTGAGTTTCGGAAGAGACTCGTGTATATGGGGTTTCAGTACGAATATAGTAAGTCCAATTGTAACGAGATGCATATGCTTAAGTATATGGTTTGTCCTGTGGATTATTCAAAATTTCGAAAGTATACTAAGGCGCAACTCAGTTATATGCTAGGACGTGGCGATTATATCGATGGTAATTTTATTTTGTATTATGACGAGACGAATAATGTAAAGAAATTTCTACTCAAAGAAGGAAAAAATAAATTTAATGTATCACCAGATACAATATTCGTTTTGGGTGGAGTAGAGGCTAATAGTGGCATTTCATTTGCGGATCTTCGTGATACTCTTGCCTTACAATCTAATGTGAAAGAAATTAAATCATACAATGTTTATGATGGACAGCTACCCGATTGTTTGAAGTCTAATAAACTTGAGATTGTTTTGGATTTGCTTATTAGCAAAGGATGGCATATTCATTTCCAAAGTTTGAATTTGCTTTATTGGTCAATAGTTGACATTCTGGACTCTATAGATGGGTTTTCCAAGCAACCCCCAGAGATTATAAATGGCTTGAAGGCTATGCTATATCGCATAATGAAGAGTGATGTGCATTTTTTTTATAACTTTGTGTTGAGGTATAAGTATCCAGGATTAAAGAGTGAAGAGATAGGACTATTTTATAATGATATAGCAGATAAATGTCGTTTGTATCAACCGGACTCAACATATTTGTTAAATTTGAAAATGTTACTAATAGAATGGCTTTGTAAAGCATCAAAACAACAAGAAGCTGTATTCATACAGGAAGAACCAGAACTTATCCTCTTACAAGATTTGGCATACCTATATTGTTGTGAAGTTTCATCTTGGATCAATAGTCGTATTATCTTTGATAATGAGATCGATGTTATATACGAAATGTCAAGATTCCCTGTTTGTGTAGATGGTCAGATTATGGATAATTATCACTTTGTAGAATCTACTACAGATGCTATGGTCCAGTTGTCTGATGTGATCGTCGGCATAGTGGCAAGATATCTCAGTTTTATTGAGAAAGAAGCGTATAACTTAGCAAATTATGTAGATGCGAATTTTAATGAGAAACAATTGAGAATATTTTGTAAACTTAACAAGTTGTTAAAAATGTCGCGTGATTACAACCCTGCTTTCATCCACCAAACAACAAGTATAGAATATCATGGATTATTAAACCAATATATTGATAAGTATTCAGTTTAGGTGTTCCGTTGTGTCTCAATAATAGTTAATTATAAATTTGTAAAGAATGGTAACGGTATACACGCATAACATTTTGCCCACAATAGTTTATGTCATTGCTGGACGCTCAGATACCCCATGGTTCTTAAGTTATTATAGCGAGCAGGACAAGATATCAGCGGAGGCTGTAATTACAAGACTTGGGATAAAGAACGCAAGCGTATTTGAATTTAAAGAGCCAATATGGGATGAATAGTGTAAGAACCTCCTCAATATCCCCTTTAAATAGATTAAAAATCTATTATTTTGTATAAAAAATGACTTTTTCTTTGCAGAAGTCATTTTTTTTTTGTATCTTTGCGGCTTGTAAAGCGCAAAGGCTGAATAAATATGAGCAAACAAGAGTTTAATAGATCATACTTCGTCTCGTTCTGCATTGAGCAATATAAGCAACATGCACGCATATCGGGAGAAGAATCGGCGGAACTATTATTCCGCTCTGGGGTGGTCCAGTATCTAAATGATAATTTCGAGGTGCTTCATACTCAAAGTCGCCAATGGCTAATGGAAGAAATTGATGAACGGCTTAAATCTTAAGTCTATGAATAAAATTAAACTATACCACGGAAGTCTCGAGTGCATATCCCAGCCAGAGATTCGCGAACCGAATCGTACGCTTGATTACGGATGTGGATTCTATACCACAACCAATTATCAACAAGCAGAAGATTGGGTGTTGCGCCATCGTAATGACAAACAAAAGCCCACTGTTGGTTATGTTAATGAGTATGAAATAGATTTGGATGAGGTGCGAACGGCTAATTGCTTGTGG
Source organism: Candidatus Colicola caccequi (assembly GCA_018065205.1). Classification (GTDB taxonomy): domain Bacteria; phylum Bacteroidota; class Bacteroidia; order Bacteroidales; family Paludibacteraceae; genus Colicola; species Colicola caccequi. Next base: position 5,565 of record JAGHTR010000030.1, on the reverse strand, counting down.
TTTGATGCTCCTACCGAAAAGTGGGTGGATTTTGTGTATGCTAATCGTAATGATCGTTCCTTTAAGCATGACTATGATTTTGTATATGGACCGGTGGCTAACGACAAGGTGTATGCTGCCTTTACATTATATGAGGCCGGCTTGTTGAGCAAGCAAGAACTGATTGCTGAGTTAAAAACGTATGTGTTGGTAGACCAATTACTTTTCCATACGCCACAGTCATTACAATTGCTTACTTTTATAGATGCTAAAGAAATTCGATTGTAAATTGTATGAAACTACAAATTTCTCAACATAACTTACATCTTCTTCTTCCGGGCAAGATAACAACCCTCGCTCAGTTCTACGCTGAGGATCATGGTTGCACTATGCTTGAGGCCTTACGCCATATATATGCTTCGCCACTATATAAGAATATTGCCAATGAAAGTTCTAAACTTTGGCAATTAGGCGCCACGGATTTGTATAAGGAAATGTGTCAAGCTGTCGCGGGAAGAAGTAGGAGCGTGTAATCTATTTCAAAAAGGTTTGGGATTGATGAATAAAGCTGAAATAGAGTTATTGGTGCATCATCGAAAATAGCACCTCCGTAGTAATAAATGTTTTGTTAATACTATAAGTACTGAATAATGGCATTAAATACTCTGACGTTTTTCGTGTTTTTTATAGTTGTATTTGCAATTAATTGGATTGCAAAAGATCGATATAAGGTTCAAAACTGGATACTTTTATTGGTCATGCTGATATGGAGAAGAAACTAAATGTATAGAACCAATCATAACAACAAGCCAATTGGCAGGGTAAATTTGCACGATTTTAAATTTGCCAATAGGTTCAATCTAATAATTCCATTATGCAGAAACTTCATTTTCGTGTCATCCCTGTCTGCTATCAGGATGCCACTCCACATGACAATGGTAATGGTAATGTAGACTTCTACGTCGAGACAGACTATTGGAATGACTATGGCTATTGTACTACATACCATTTGCATGCCAGTAAACGGCTGACAGGAGAAAAAACGCAATACCTTGGAGCTATGAGTATTATGAGGGCTGGTCAGACAGTCCAAGATGCGAATCTTCTGGGACAGATGTTTTCATCTTCGGGGGGTGATTTCAATCAGCTGCCCAAAGACTTATTTATGATGTCTTTTTCTTTGGAGTTGTTTAAGGGCGTGAGTTTATTACTTAAGTCAAAAGAAGACAGGATGCTCTTCTTGCGGTCGCTCAATGTGATGTTTGATAGTAGCCATCCTATGTATGAAACAGTGAAATATCAGGATTGTTTCAAAAATTCCGTCCTTCGGAACAGCACAATGGATTCATTTGTTTTGAAGAAAGCAAAGCAGATAATGCTTGATGAGGCCGTTTTCTATGATTTGGAGCAGCAAGCTATCGAAGTGACTTATCAGAATGCAAAGACTTCTATACATCTTGATTTTAGGTGTCCGAATGGTGTTTCTTCTATTGATGATGTACCTTATGGTATGGTGGCTTTTATAGGTCACAACGGCTGCGGGAAAAGTACATTGCTCTATGACCTTGCTAGCCTTATCTATACACCTCCTACACAGAGATTCCTTTTGAAGGATGCTATCCAAATGTCTCCTTCTGATGTTGGAACTACCAAGTTGATGATGTTCTCTTATAGTGCATTCGACAACTTCCGTTTCCCGGGTAATACCTTTTCTGATTATCGGCTGATGGCGGAGGGGGTGGACTCACGTCAAGGGCGTTTCATATACTGTGGTGTGAGGGATGTAAAGCAGGAGATGGAACTATTGATGCAACATCATATAGAAACGGCACCAGATCCTAATCAACCTAATAATAACACTGTAGCGCAGGAGAAGCGTATGAATGAAGTTAAATTGAAGCCTATTCAACGTTTGGCAGACGAGTTCTCGGCAGCTCTGAATGTCATTTATTCTAATCATAATCTTAAAGAGGAATGGATGGCAATAGCAGAACGTTGTGAAGAAATTCTACCTTCGCTCTATCAAGACCTCAAGCATTTTGTGGGTGGTAACCTTATATTGGATGTGAAAAACCAGATTGAGCACTACATGACTATGTCAACAGGCGTAAAGTTCTTCCTTCACACTATGAGTCATATTTATGCCTATAGTGAGGACAATAGTATACTTCTCTTTGATGAACCAGAAAACCACTTGCATCCGCCGATGCTTTCGTTTATGATGAATGAAATCAAACGAGCCATCCGAAAGACACATAGTATCATGCTTGTGGCAACACACTCACCAGTAGTGTTGCAGGAGATGTTTGCTAAAAACATCTACGTAATCCGTAGAGATGAGGGCAGACTTATGTTCAGCCATCCATTGACAGAAACATATGGTGAGAATTTTGGATACATCAATCGCATTGTGTTTGGTTTGACTGGTGATATTTGCGATTATCACAATGTATTCAGCCGTATCTACAGTTGTAACCATTGCAACGAGATGGAGAGTGTGGACGATGTTCTACGACTCTTTCAAGAGAAGTTGGAGTGCGATCGGTTGAGCAGCCAGATGGTAGCTTATATTGTTAATATTCATGAAGAGCGAAAGGAGGTATAGCGTATGTGGATACTACCCAAACCACTTCTTGATGAAGCCCTTGCTGATATAGCCAACGTTATTGCTGCTGATACGGAGGCTAAAGTTTTGGGACCAACTGATTCTATTACTCTTAATAAGTTGTATCGCACTTACGACCACAACTCTGGAACGATAACTGAAGTAGAAGATAAAACATTCAGCCTGACTAAGCGAACTGCATTGTATAATCTATATGACAAAACCCAACTAGGCCAATCCTTGTCGTACATTCGCGCAGAACTGATGTCCGTTGTTGACATTTGTCCCATGTGCGGTATTATGCCTTCAAGTCAGCTTGATCATCTAATGCCTAGAAAAGATTACAAATCGCTTTCTGTTTGTCGTTTGAACCTTGTGCCTACCTGCGGTGTTTGCAACAATAAAAAACGAAAAGGCGATCCATCTGGCTTCGTGCATGCCTATTATGATCATAAATTGGAAAATATTCCGTTCTTCGAGATCGAGATTCATTCCAATCCAATTAATCATCGCATGTCGTGGAAGTTTAGTATCAATAGAGCAATCATCGCTGACAACGCCCTTGCGGACAAGGTTGAGCACCAGATAAGTGTCATCAAACTCTTCCGTAGGTTATATAAAGAAACAAATACACTACTAGCAGATATATTATCTTCCAATATTACGAGTCAACACCAATTGGATACAATACTTGCCTATGAATATGGTAAGTATGAGCGTTATGGTATGAATGATTGGAGGCGAGTATTTCTTAAATCATTAATTGATTCACCATGCTTCTCAATTGCAGAAGCTAAAGAGTATGCTCTGAAAATAAGACCTATTAACGGAGGTGTAAATGCGTGATGAAATTTTTGTATTTGCATCACAGCTGTGTGTAGATAATATGGTATTATGGCAGAATAGTATAGATACACTGTCTGCATTCTTTGCATAACGTATAATGAAATCATTAGTGCTCAAAATTAATTCAATTGGAAAATGAGAATAATAGGTTATTTTGGGTCTATCGGTCAAAAATGCGAATTGTAGAGGTACGACATTCCCCAAATATGGTAAGTGGTTTATATAATTTCCTCGCAAAATTTAGATGAGTGTTAACAAATACCCAAGAATTTAATATGTTGAAGCGCCCTATTAATACATATTTCATTGATTTAGTTATAACAGGAGTGAGTGGGTATAAAGATTCCATACAGAAATACCCAGATAATGCGGCTTTGTGTCGTGCATTTAAGTATCTTATTAATCAAACGGTAAGACTATATATAATCCCTCCGCAACACATGTACGTGTCAGAAAAAGCAAAGGCATTATGGGGAGAACTGACGAGTGATAATATAAGGTTAGCGGGACATAGAAGGCAAATTATATGTGATAAGCTGACGACTCAAAAGATAGTTAAAACATATATGGGGGCACGAAAAATAAATAGAGAACTTCCTCTTCAGAAGGGAGATAAATTTGTTTTTAATGATATATTTCATGAGGACCATATTATTCCGGTCGATTATTTTGTGGATGAGTTGATTCAATTGGACTTAGAGGAATTAACAGAAGAGAATGTTGAGGGTATTTTAGACGGAATGTATATTGCTAAGATATTAAAAGAGGAGGATCGTCGTTTGCCACGAACGAAACGTCCACATTCATTTGATAAGGTTGTAACGGATACGTATAAAGGGATTTTCATTCTTCCAATAGAAGAGTAACTTATATGGATAACATAAGATGAAATGAATAGCGAGTCTAGTACAAATGTTTGGAAGTCTTCGCAGTGTTATGTATCACCATCGGTATCTCTGCTTTGTTTGATAAATTACTAAGTGTTATTCAGAAAAAATAAACAATAGTCTGCGTTAACGTTCTCGTTTAAAAAATCTACACTTGGGCCGGCAACTAATGGGAAATATGAAAAGTTGGTAATATTAATTTTTATCAACTTTTTTTATTGAAATATTTGGTCGTTTCAAAAAGAAGTTATACCTTTGTAAAAAATAATTGACTATGAATAAACTTGTTGCTATTCACTATAGTGAGTATTTCCAGATTAATCACAAGGAGTTTGAAAGATTAGGCGTGTATGATGGCTTTGTGAATGCTGATTCAGTATTACACATCCATCCTTTACTTATTCGCACAACTCATATTCCAGAGTTTTGTGATGCATATCAAGAATTTTTACTGCACTTCAATAATGTACAACATTTAGTACGTTGTCAAATAAACGGGAAAGCGTATGACAAGTGTGAACGTGCATTGAAATCATTATTGACTTTTAAGGAACTTCCTAATACCGGTTTGGGATATTCTAAAGGAAGGACGGGAACTGGGATAAGTGGGCATCTAACAAATGTATTATATCAGAGTGCTCGAGAAATTATTGAAGCGGGCATATCTGATTCAAATATGTTTATTTTGCTTCCTTTAATTGAGGACCAGATTGGGGCAGATCGTATTAGTGATATGACGATTAGTATTTTGCGAAAAAGGTTTTATTCATATACTGCTAGAGTCGCGAAAGAATTAAATATTTCTTGTGCTTGCTATCAAGAGGAACAAGAACGATACTTGTTACCAATGATAGAACGAAAACCTGTAGTGTTTATGCCGTGTGAATTTTTGCAAGAACTTCCCGTAGCAGAATCATTGCAGGATGTTAGTAAGGTTTGTAAGTATAATCAAGAATTGCGTAATATAATATGTAGAGAGATTAGTATAACATTTAAGGAGTATGACCAATACAACAAGAATAAAATAAAAAAGATAGTCTTGGGTAATAGTCAGCTAACTCAATCATTGCTGAATTACCTTAAAACAGTTACTCTTAAACCTTATGATTTTAAAAAGGATGAAATAGGTGAATACGTGTTCTCTCGTATAGATGAACAAATATGGTCTAAAAATTTAATAACTTTACCACTGCCTACGACCGAAAATGTACTTGATATTACAATTCAAATTTGTCAACAGTATAAGAC
>JAGHTR010000163.1 GCA_018065205.1 Candidatus Colicola caccequi | reverse complement strand
AAACGCAAACGGATTAACGTAAACGTAAACTAACGCGGAGCGTAAAGGCTAAAGGCAACAGCACCGCAGGTAATTGACTAACGTAAACGTAAACGCAAACGTAAACTAACGCTACGCGTAAAGGTCCAAGCCAACAGCACCGCAGGTATCGTAGAAGAAACAACCTCGCAAAAGTTGATGGATACTCGTTATAAAAATGACAATTTCTTCCTGAAGTTGTCATTTTTATTTGCATATATCAAAAAAAAATAGTACTTTTGCGTCGCGAAACGCAAATAGATACAATTATGACAGCAATTAAGTACAATTCTTTAGAGGAAAAGCGAGCCGCTCGACAACGCATGTTGGATATGAAGGCAGCTATGGAGGCACAAATGAAAATTAAGTTGGCATCTATGTCTTTATAAGCCATGGCGTTTCTATCAGTAGAGGATATAAATAGGGTTGCTCCTTATCAGGTTGTGCCGGTGGATGAAATGTCCGTTAGTTTTGTAACGGCGGGCAATGTTCGCTACTTGGTAGGCTTTTCCCATGACATATTTATTGTAGATAAAGACGGCTATTACCTTTACGTAGTTGATCAAGACAAACCTCAAAGTAAAGACCCATTAATAGGGCAGACCATTATTGCGATTATTGAAGATTTCTTTAATCATGTTAGTGAGTCGGCAGTCTTGTATATTTGCGATGTTAATGACCAAAAACAATCATTTAGGGCCCGACTATTTAGTAGTTGGTTTAGCACGGCAGAAGCTAATTTCAAGTACACGCTAAACACTTATCATAGTCAAGATAATAAAGGAGTTGACTATTATTATGGATTAATCTTAAGAAAGGATAATCCTGAGCATGATGAGATTGTTCAAATCTTCTATGATTTCTTAGCAGAGCATTAAATATGACTTACAAAAATATTTTAAGCGGTAATATCAGTAACGATATTATCGCTTTTTTGTGCATTGGAGTGCAAGAAAGTGGGAAACGAGAGGTAGGGGGATAGAGTCGTTTTTTGTGATTCACAATCCGCCAGTGGCAGAATGGCGGATTAACATAACTCAATAGTACACATGCATTTACCATTCCGCCAATCCGCCAATACGTCAAAAGGTTAGAAGGTTGTAGTAATTGTTTGAACAGGGAAAGTCTTGTTTAGCCGTAAAAGTTCGTTATATAAGTCTCTGTTATACATACAATTAGGTTAATTTGGTACGGATTTTTAGTTGTTGTTTAAATTTGAACGCAAACGTAAACTGATTAACGCAAACGTAAACTGACGCGGAGCGTAATTAGTCCCAGCCAATAGCACTAGCCCCCCCTACTATCTTATGTTGATGTTATGTTATTATAAGGGCTTTTAGTGGAGTTTATTGACGCGGGAGGCGTCAAGGCGGAGGAGGATGAAGAGGAGTAAGGTGAAACCCCAAAGGGAGGAGCCTCCGTAACTGAACATAGGCAGGGGGATGCCGATGACCGGCAAGAGACCTAAGACCATGCCGACATTGATGGTGAGGTGGACCAAGAAAATACTTGCCACCGCATAGGCATAGACCTGACTGAAGATATCCCGCTGGCGTTCAGCAATCATGATAAGGCGCAAGATAAACGCCAGATAGAGCAGTAAGACAATGGTTGAACCAAAGAACCCCCACTCTTCACCAACGGTGCAGAAAATGAAGTCCGTATCCTGCTCCGGCACGAACTTGAGTTTGGTTTGCGTGCCATTAAGATAACCCTTTCCGAAGAATCCTCCGGAACCGATAGCAATAAGCGACTGGTTGACATTATACCCTGCTCCGGTGGGGTCCTCTTTCATGCCTAAAAGGACTTCGATACGTGTTTTTTGGTGAGGTTGCAGCACTTTATCCAGCATGGAGTCAGGTATGAGTCCAACCTTGAGCACAACCACTCCGACGACGATAGCGATGACGCCTGCCGCCATGATCTTGCCGGTCATACCCTGACGGTAGAGTGGCAAGAGGAAAGCCAAGAAGACAAGAGCCGAACCTGTTTCACGCTGCAGCACCATGATGATGAACATAGGCAGCAGGACCATGGCACAAGGCACAACAAGGTCCCGCCACGAGCGCACCTGATAGCCATATCGTCCCATGTACTTAGCAATAGCAATGGCCGTGAAGCACTTAGCAAACTCCGCCGGCTGCAGACTAATAGGTCCGAAAGTAATCCACGAAAGAGACCCTTTGATATCGTGCGCCAAGATAGGCGTGACGAGCAACAGGAGGATAGTGGCACCATATAGCCAATAACCGAGTACATCGTAGGTTTTTTCATCAATGAGCAGAATAGCAAAACCTAAGACGACGGCGGTCATGAGCCACACGAACTGCTTGCCGGCACGGTTGGAGAACGAGAAAATACTGGTTTGCTCAAAGCTATAACCAGCACCGTAGATGTTCATCCATCCAAACAGCGCCAGAATCAGGAAAAGGAAAATAGTTACCCAATCCAATCCACTCCATATACTATTTCGTCGATTCATCAATTACAGGTTCCTCTGCCAATTCAGGGAAGTGTTTTGTGAGGTACATATCAATCATTTTGACCGCAATCGGGCATGCCCATGTGGCACCAAATCCGACGTTCTCCACAGCAACCGCCACTGCAATCTTGGGATTATCCTTGGGGGCAAATCCGATGAAGATAGCATGGTCCTTACCATGTGGATTTTGGACCGTTCCGGTCTTACCACAAATATGCCATTTAGCAACATTATGCCATCGTCCCGTACCATTCGTCATCACGCGTGCCATACCATTTTTGACGATATGGAAATAAGCGGTGTCGATGCCTGTCTCGTGACGATGCGAGGCAGTGGTATAGGTAGAATCATTATGCAGTAAATGCGGGGTGATGTAGTAACCATCGTTAGCGAGGCAAGCCGCCTGATTAGCCAGTTGCAGCGGGGTAACGAGCACCTCACCCTGACCGATACTAAGGGAACGAATGGTGATGGCTTTCCAGCCGGTTTTGCCATAACAGCGGTCGTAGAACTTAACGGAGGGGATGCTTCCGGAACGCTGGTCAGGGATGTCGGAGTCCTCAAATTTATTGCCTAAACCGAACTTCATTATGCCTTCTCTCCACCGCGCATAATTATGCCTAAAAACATTATTTTCCTTACCATATCCATCCCGTTGCAACAAGTCGCGGAAGGCGCACCAGTAGTAGGGGTTGCAACTCTGTTCGATAGCCATCCCCAGGTCCACGGGACTGCCATGATGGTGGGTACATTTAATAGGAGTGGACTCAGGTCCGTTACAAGGATAGAGGGTAGATGGACGAATGCCATCTTGGTCCAAGCAGACCAGCGTCTGGAGGGTCTTGAAGGTGGAACCGGGCGAGTAAGTAGCCTGGGTAGCACGATTGAGAAGAGGTTTACGGGGGTCGTTCAGGAGGGTGTTGTAGTTCTTGCTGCGAGCCTTACCAACCAAGTCTCTGGGGTCCCAACCGGGCATGCTGACGAGTGCCAGCACCTCGCCGGTAGCGGGTTCAATCGCCACGGCACTACCTATATTATCGCCGATTAGTTGTTCCGCAAGTTCTTGTATATCGATGTCTATACCGAGTTGAAGGTTCATTCCGGCAACCGCCGAGCGGTCCAGTTCGCCGTCGTGATATGATCCGCGAATACGTCCGCGGTTATCGCGCATCAGCACTTCGACACCATTGACACCACGCAGTTCAACTTCGTACCGCCGTTCAATACCGTCCCTGCCGGAGTAGTCTCCCTGCTGGTAGTAGGGGTCGCGGTCCAAGTCGCGCTGGTTAACTTCGCCGACGCTGCCTAAGATATGTGCCGCAGCGGTGTAGTTATAGTCACGCAGGGTGCGTTTACGGATAGAGACGCCGGGGAATTGGTATAATCGTTCCTCTAATAGACTGACATCCTCTTTTTTAAGTTGTCCCATAAAGAGTTGGTGGGTATATTTAGAGTATCCTCGGTTCTTACTGCGGTCGCGTATCCACGCCATACGCGTGTTATAATAAGTAGTGTCTATCTGAAGCGCCCGGCAGAAAGCAGGCACATCAAAGTCAGGTCCCATCTCGCGTATGATGATGAGGACCTCGTAGATAGGCTGATTGAAGACGAGGAGTGAATCGTTCCGGTCGTAGATGAGTCCGCGAGACGCATAGACAGGTTGTCGCACAAGGGCGTTATTATCCGCCTTGGCTCGCCGTGATTGGTCCACGACCTGGAGCGCAAAGAGCCGGATAATATAAATCGCCACGACAGCGATGGCAATGCCCGCTATCACGTAGCGTCGTCTATAGTACGTATCGTTAATCATCGTTGTGTACGATCATAAAGCCAGGCGAGGAGGATGGTTACGCCGGCACTGCATAACGCAGACAGTATGAGCCATCCGGTATGGTCCAGACTCCATGCCTCCAAGAAGAGCACAAGGACCTGATGCAGCGCAATCATGAGTGAGGCCAGTATGATAAACTGCCTGGTGCCGATAGAAGCCGAGCAGACCTGAGTGCCTATACGATTGGCATCCTGAACGAGTTGGTGAATGAGCAGAGGACGGAAGTACGCCACTGCCACGCAAGCCGCCATGTGGGCCCCTGCGGTGGAGTAGATAATATCCATGATCAGTCCCACTGCAGCACCGATGAATAGTTCCGCCGTGCGAGAGAGAGTAGCCGGCAAGAGCAGCAGTCCAATGATGTAGATAGAGGGATGGAAGATGCCTAACCAATGCAGGTTATTGATGAGCAGCGCCTGCAAGAGGATGAGCACCACAAGACGGATAATATGTTTAGCAGCGTTATTCATTCTTAACGGATACACTATCTACGAGTTGCCGCATAGATGCAGCGGAGGGGTTAGATAGGACTTGTACGTAACGAAGTTGATGAAAATCGGTGCTGAGGTTCACACGGATAGTGTAGTAGTTATCACCTTCCTCCAACTTTACTTTATCCACTACGCCAATGAGCAGTCCTTCGGGGAAGGTAGGAGTGAGTCCGCTGGTGACGATGCTGTCGCCCAGTGAGACAGATATATGTCGTCCCACCTCCATGAGGTCCACATGATGCGAATCATGTCCATTCCAGTTGGTAAAGCCCAGATGACCATTTTTGAGAATACGTGCAGACAGATGGGTGGCGGTATGGATGATTGGGACAACAAGTGCGAATCGGTCGTTCACGCGTCCCACTATACCTACTATACCTTTATCGGAAATGACGCCCATGCCTTCGGCTATGCCATCCAGAGCACCTTTATTGAGGGTGAGGTAGTTCTGCTGATGGTTGGTAGTGAGGTCAATGACCTTAGCGGGTATGGTGCGATACCTCAGATGGGCGTATTGGTAGATAGCGGCTGAATCGTTTTGATGCTCGGTAATCGGCTCGAGTTGGTTCTGCAGGTCCTGCACTTGTTGCCGGAGTCTGCCTATCTCGGCATTGAGGTCCTCGTTATCCTTGCGCAGATGGAAGTAAGAGGCTATGTCATCAGCCGTTTGGTTGGTAGAAGCCACTACCCGATTAGAGGCAGTGAGCACAGTGGACTGAGGGTAGGACTGGCGAGATGTAATCAGCAAAAAAGCCACCACCTCCAACAAAAGAAAGAGAAGGAGGTGGCTATGATTGATTATGAACTCGAGCAAGTTCCTCATGTCCGCAGGTTAATTAGCGAATGAGGAAACCGAAGTTCTGTGTATTCTTGAGGGCAACACCTGTACCACGAGCGACGCAGTGAAGCGGGTCTTCGGCTACGTGGAAGGGGATGGTAATCTTGCTGGTAAGGCGTTCAGCCAGTCCGTGCAAGAGGGCACCACCACCGGTGAGCCATATACCGCGTTTGACTATGTCGGCGTACAACTCAGGAGGCGTAGTCTCCAGGGCTTGGAGGATAGCGTTTTCTATCTTAGCGATGGATTTCTCCAAGCAGTGGGCAATCTCCTGGTATCCGATAGGCACTTGCATCGGCAGGGCGGTCACCTTATTAGGACCAACTACGATGAAGTCATCAAGTGGCTCTTTGAGCTCAGGAATAGCGCTACCTACGGCAATCTTGATGCGCTCTGCGGTAGGTTCATCAATGCGGATGTTATGCATACGGCCCATGTATTCAACGATGTCGGCATTGAAGTCGTCACCGGCGATTTTGATGGATTTATTGGTAACGATACCGCCCAGTGAGATGACTGCGATTTCGGTAGTACCACCACCTATATCAACGACCATACATCCTTCGGGGCTCTCCACATCTATACCCATACCGATAGCCGCAGCCATTGGTTCGTAAATCATATAGACATCGCGTCCCCCGGCATGCTCCGAACTATCGCGGACGGCACGAATCTCCACTTCGGTTGAACCGGAAGGGATACAAACAACCATGCGAATACTTGGTGCGAAGATGCGGGACTGATGAGGCATCATCTTAATCATACCACGGATCATCATTTCGCAGGCATAGAAGTCGGCAATCACACCATCGCGCAGGGGTCGAACGGTACGAATTATATTGCCGCCCTTACCTATCATCTGCTGCGCACGACGGCCGACAGCGACCATCTTATTATCCGCAGCGCTAATAGCAACCACAGAAGGCTCATCCACCACCACTTGGTCATCCACCATGATAATGGTATTAGCCGTACCGAGGTCAATAGCAATCTCTTGCGTTAAAGAAAAAAGGCTCATATACAATTTTTTAGAATTTGGCTGCAAAGGTACAAAAAAAAAATGGAAACTGCAAATAAATTTGCATAATTCAGTAATTTTTTATATCTTTGCACGCGAATTTAAATTAGGCGTACTTTGGACGTACAAAAAAGACATATCGAATGGAAGGGATTACCTCTGCTGATTGTACTATTAGCATGTATTTTCTGGGTAACCTTTGCGGTAGGCGGCCCTATACAAGAATGGTTGCAGCGCGGGGTGGATGCTTTTTACGGATGGGTGAAGGGTATCATGACCGAAGGCTGGATGCGCAGTTTGATTACGGACGGCATCATTCAGGGTGTAGGTTCATTGCTGACGGCACTACCGAATATATTGATTTTGTTCTTTTTCCTGAGTTTAATGGAAGAGACGGGCTATTTAGCACGTGTATCGTACTATATGGATGGTTTCATGCACCGGATCGGGTTGCATGGTTATTCGTTCATACCGTTATTGATGGGCTTTGGATGCAATGTGCCGGCTATTTTGGCGGCCAAGAACGTGCATAACGAGAAGGAGCGGATGCTGACGATGTTAATGGTGCCGTTCATTTCGTGCTCGGGCAGGTTACCTATTTATTTATTGTTAATAGCCACTGTTTTCCCCTCGCATAAAGCATTGGTGTTGGGATCGTTGTACTTATTAAGTCTATGTTTCAGTTTAGGTTTTGCGGCAGTGATGAGTAAGACGCGTTGGTTTAACATGCCGGCGGACTGTCCCATTCATGAGAAGCCGAAGTTGTACGCTCCTAATTGGCGTCATATCGGTCAACATATATGGATGCGCACCATGGATTTTCTGAGCAGTGTATTCACGGTGATTGTACTGGCCTCGGTGGTGATATGGGTGCTGGAGTATTTCCCTGCCGGAGACTTGGGCCAATTAGAGTCCTCGTGGCTGGCAGCAATAGGTAAGGCTATTGAACCGGTGATGCGTCCCTTAGGGTTTGACTGGAAGATGTCGGTATGTTTATTGTCAGGTCTGCCTGCCAAAGAAGCAATTGCATCGACCTTTGCCATTTTGTTTGGCACGGATGGCACGGTATTCAGTGCCGCCAGTGCGTATGCCTTCCTGATTTTCACCCTGCTTTATTTCCCTTGCGTAGCAACGATTAATACAATAAAGAGAGAGATTAATGCCAAGTGGGCAACCTTCATCGTGATTTATTCGTTGGTGTTAGCCTGGGTGATGGCGTTTATTATTAATATGATAGGATTACTCCTGCAATAAGCCAATTAGAGATTTATGAAAAAATACGGTCATCTTATTCTTATGTTCATGACACTGCTGATAGCAGCAGGTTGTGTATTTCTTATTCCGCGCGTCAATGTCAATTCAGACATGACCAAGTACTTGCCTGACCACTCCCGGATGAAACAGGGTATAGAGATCCTGACCACTAATTTTGGTGAGGCGCAGTTGAACAACGCCAATGTAAAGGTTATGTTCGCTCATCTGACGAACGAAGAGCGTCAGCAGATTGCCACCGAGTTAGATGCCTTAAAAGAGGTGAATGGTGTGAGTTACACGATTAGTAAAGACAGTGTTTACACCAAATACGACCTGCTTGTTCCGGCGAATATCGACCAAAAGAGTTTTGGTTATTCCATTCGTTCGGAATACGGGGACGACGTGATTGTAGAGACGAGTCAGGACGGAGCCACTCCACCCTTCTCGGCTTTGGCAATTGCCGGAGTATTGATTTTGATTATTCTAGTGGTGATGTCGCAATCGTGGTTGGAACCGATTATTTATTTATTGGCGATTGGTGTAGCGGTGGTTATTAACATTGGCACCAATGCGTTGTTGCCATCGGTTAGTATCACAACGAATTATATTGTAGCCATTCTGCAATTAGTGTTATCATTAGACTATGCCATTGTGCTATCCAATCGTTTCCGTCAGGAGATTAATCCGGAGCGCACGTTAGTGGAGTCGATGAACCGCTCGATACGCAAAGCGTCCGCCGCCATTTTGAGTAGTGCCTTAACGACGGTAGTGGGTTTGATTATGCTTGCCTTTATGCGCGTTAAGATTGGTTTAGACTTAGGTGTTGTTCTGGCAAAGGGTGTAGTATGCAGTTTGATGACCACTTTCACCTTGTTGCCCTCCTTGCTGCTCATTTTCCATAAGGGGATTGCACGCACCGAGAAGCGCACTTTTATCATACCTACGGATCGGTTAGGTTGGTTCGCCACGCACCATAAGGTTTCATTGGCCATTGCGAGTGTGCTGCTGTTTGGTGTAGCATTCTATTATTCCAGACAGACAGAGATTTCTTTCTCGACGAATGGCGAGAGCAAGATTGAGAAGATCTTCCCGAAGACGAATACGATTGTGACGTTGTATCATACGGACGAAGAGAATGCTGTTTTTGCGTTATCGGATAGTTTGAAGCAAGACTCAAGTGTATTGGCCGTTATTTCGTATCCGACCTTGCTCAAGCAGCCTTATACGGCAGAAGGGTTAGTATCTTACATCCGTCAGATGTCGGTGGATATGGCCGACTATATGCCGGAGATGGATCTGAGCATATTGAATGCCGAGACGATGCACATTGTTTATTACATGCGCTCGCACGCAGCCGACACGCTGCAGATTGGGTTCCCGGATTTGATGCATTTCGTGCAAGACCACTGTTTGACCAATCCTATGTTTGAGCAGTTGATTAGCGATGAGATGCGTCAACAGATGGCATTGCTACAGAGTATGATGGAG
>JAGHTR010000109.1 GCA_018065205.1 Candidatus Colicola caccequi | reverse complement strand
ATACAAACGGACCGCCCATCGCTTCGCCATCGTATATCTTCCATAAACCGCGTACTTCGTACGCTACTTCGTCTTTCTGCACTTTCATTACCCGCAATTGTGGCGGGAAAATTTTGTACTCGGTGCCCATATACGACCCTGGCACTTGTGCCGTCACGATACGTCCCAACACGGCATCTCGCTTGGCGCACAGGTAGTCCAACGTGAAGGTGTTGATGTCGGTGTATGGGTAGGCATAGACGACTATATCGCGTCGTAAGGAGCCTTTGTTATTGCATAGCCATAAAGCATGGATGCCGTCGGCGAAGGTGGTATCCATGATGAGTTGGTAATCCTCACTAATGAGCATATCGCAATCGAATTGGTCTTGCAGAATCTTTCGTGCCTGTTTATTGGTGGACGCCTTGTAGAACGTTCCCTGACGATCTATCTCCTGCCTTACTAACCAGTCCCGGATTATCTCGCCATTGGTCTGCCAGTAAGCGAGGAACGATTCGGTAGAGGGGGCTTGGATGCGATACACGCGCTGCGGTTTGGACCAGTAATCGCTGCTGAACTTAGCCTTGAGGGCGGTGTAGCGCATCGAATCAATATCTACGATAAGGATGTTTCGGGTGGGCTTTAGGAAGTCATCAAAAGCAGCATTGGTTACGTGCGAAAGCGTGAAGTACGGTTCCATTTGCGGTAAGCACGGCATATCGGCCGCCATGACGCTTTCAATATCTGCATAAACACTATTG
Organism: Candidatus Colicola caccequi; assembly: GCA_018065205.1. GTDB lineage: Bacteria > Bacteroidota > Bacteroidia > Bacteroidales > Paludibacteraceae > Colicola > Colicola caccequi. Next base: position 2,136 of record JAGHTR010000109.1, on the reverse strand, counting down.
GGGCAGACTACTAAACATTCGTATATACTGCCGGTAGCCGATACTTTAGTTGTGCCGGTAGAGTGCTTGCAGCCGGTGATGACCAGCGCGATTAGGATGACTAATGAGATGCGTTTCATAAGGGTAAAAGGATATCCTTTAGTTGTGGGTTAATCGTGCCTTCTACTGCCATTGTGGCCAAGGATGCCCGTTGAGAGAAGGCAATATAATTAGGGTAGGGTATGTGGTGGATATACGCATAAGCCAGTCCGCTCAGGAAAGCGTCTCCGGCACCTAATGTAGAGACTATCTGCTCGGCTTTGAGGGCAGGGAAATGAGTATCTATGTTGTTGGATTTATACCTCACTCCGTCGGCACCGAGTGTGATGTATAGATGTTGTGCGATGTGGGTGATAGGCAGTTGTGCCTGCTCGATGATAGCGAACTCTTTTTCATTCACTTTGAGCGTATGCAAATGTGGCGTTTGGGCCAGTCTCAGACTATCCACGAGGCGTTGCGTCTTTGCTGTAGAAACGGAGTCCATCATGATAGGAGCCGTGCAATGGTCCAGTAAGTACGCAATGGCATCTGCCGTGAGGTTGGTGTCTAATAAAACCAGTTCGGAGCGGTTGATCTCGTCAATGCGTTCGGCTAAAAACTCGCGGGTCAGGTGCGTCTCCAAGGTCTCTACATCGCAAGCAGCGGCCTCTAAGTCGCCTTCGTGATTATTGATTCCCACAAAGATATTAGCTCGGGAATGTGGGACTGTGGCACTAAGTGATAGGTCCAATTGCCATTGCTCGCATTCGTTTTTAGCCATAGCGCCTAAGGCATCGTCGGCAAAGAGGGTGATGAACCGCACTTGTTCGCCTAGCACGCGCAGGTTGCGGGCGTAGTTCATCGCTACACCACCAACGGACACGTTGACTGACGCAGGATTGCTGTCCTGCAGCCGATAGTCGGCCTTGGCGGTAGCGACGATGTCTATATTGACGGCACCAATGACGGTTAGCATAACTCTTTAGCAGTCAAAGCAGCCAGTTTAGCGTTGTTAAGCACTAATTGAATATTAGAAGCGAGGCTGTCTCCTCCGGTCAGGTCCTTGATTTTAGCCAAGAGGAAAGGTGTGGTGGCCTTGCCCTTGATGCCTAAGCGGTGGCTTTCTTCAACGGCCTCGTTGATGGCCTTGTCAATCACTTCTTGTGGCATGGAGTACTGTTCCGGAATAGGATTGGTGACTAACATACCTCCTTTAAGTCCCATATCCATTTTAGCACGGAAAGCAGCGGCTAACTCCTTGGGCGTATCAATGCGATAATCCACTTTGAAATTGCTGTGACGAGTGTAGAAAGCCGGCAGTTCTTCGGTACCAAAACCGATGACGGGCACACCTTTGGTCTCAAGGTACTCAAGCGTCAAACCAAGGTCCAGAATCGACTTGGCTCCGGCACAGATCACCATAACCGGCGTTTGTGCCAACTCTTCCAGGTCGGCAGATATATCCATCGTTGTTTCAGCACCACGGTGTACACCACCTATACCTCCGGTAGCAAATACTTTAATGCCTGCCATAGCAGCAATAATCATCGTGGTAGTAACGGTAGTCGCTCCGTCCTCGCCGCGAGCAATCAATACAGGCAGGTCGCGACGGCTGGCCTTGATGACAGCCTGACCTTTCTTACCTAAGTACTCAATCTCTTCGGGCGTACAACCGGCTTTAAGTTTACCTCCAATGATAGCAATGGTAGCAGGAACGGCTCCGTTATCACGAATGACTTGCTCAACACGCATGGCAGTCTCCACGTTTTGCGGATAAGGCATGCCGTGTGAAATGATAGTTGACTCCAGGGCCACAACGGGTTTATTCTCTTTAAGCGCTTGTGCCACTTCCGGCGAAATAGATAAGTAGTTGTTCATATTTGTATGTATATTAGTAAAAAATAATCAATAACGACTGCAAAATTACTAAAAAATTTGCACGTATGCAAAAAAAAGTGTATTTTTGTGCCTTGAAAAAGTTTTTAATCGTATGAAATTGACAAAGAACCTCTTTTTGCTGTGTTGCTTAGGACTAACGACAATGCTCTATGCTGAGCAAAAGCGCATCATGGTAATGAGTGATTTGCATGTATTGGACACCACCTTGTTTGATGCGCA
>JAGHTR010000119.1 GCA_018065205.1 Candidatus Colicola caccequi | reverse complement strand
GAAGGAGACCCTCGACCGAGTGTCGAGTGAGTGTCGACCGAGTGTCGACTGCAATTAATGTCAAAAATGGCAACTTCGGATAGAAAATGCTATTTTTATTTCGGACGCCGCCTTACTCGTAAACTCGTAATTCACCCGAATGGCTATTCGCGGAATGATGAAAGGGTTTTTATAAAAGTGGCCTCGGCAAGCCTACTTGATTTTAGTCCGCCAGCCAATTGTGAACAAGTTCCTATTGGTCTGTTGTACTAATATCTATGATTTTTAGTAAAAAAATCAGTCACTTTAGTCATAAAAACACTTTTTTTCTTGTTATGTATTGCATATATGCAAAATTTTTATTACCTTTGCACGCAAAAGTATAATTACTGAAAAATTATAATAAAATATATACGTATGAAACTTGAAGAAATTACCAGCAAAATCTATGCGGAAGGCGTAGAAAAGGGAAATCAAGAGGCCCAGGCTATCATCGCTAAAGCCCAAGAAGAGGCTAAGGCTATCGTAGAGAAAGCTAAATTAGAGGCCCTTGATCAACTGCAAAAAGCAGAACAGAAAGCCAAAGAATTGGACGAACACACTCGTTCAGAGTTGAAAATGTTTGCTGAGCAAAGCGTTAACGCACTTAAAACACAAATCACCGACCTCGTGAATGGTCAGATTGTGGATGCTAACGTGAAGGCTGCTACCACCGACGCTAAGTTCATGCAAGGTATCATCGCCAAATTGGCCGAAGCCATGGCTAAAGATGGAAACGTAGTCATTGACGCTAAGGATGCTAAAGCCCTCAAAGAATACTTCACTGCTAACGCCAAAGGTCTATTGGATAAGGGTGTGACTATCAACGAAGTAAAGGGTATCAAAACTGACTTCCAACTTAAACCGGCAAAGGGTGGGTATAAACTGGCCTTTGGAGACGCCGAGTTTGTGGCTTACTTCAAGGAGTTCTTACGTCCCCAATTGATTGAATTGTTATTCTAATACTATGAGTTACGAATATCTAATAGCCGGATTGCCCTTCCTGAAAGCAGGAGACAAGGCTCCCATGACCATGGAAGCCCTGGATGAACTGTTGGCAGAGCAACTGTCGGATAACGATAAAGAGCAACTGCGATTGATGAAACATCGCGCCAGTTACGGCATTTGTCCGTTCCTGCAGAAATGGCAAGCCTTCAATCGTGACCTCAATAATGTACTGACCGCCGAGATATGCCGTAAACATGGGCTGGACCCCAAAAAGAACATCTTGGGCGAAATGCCTGACGATATAGTTCCTGAAATAAAGGCTATCAGTCAAATCAGCGACCTATATGAACGCGAACGCCAAATTGACGTAGTGCGATTCGCTTGGCTCGAAGAGAACACGGCAATGCTGAACTTCCGACTGGAGAACGTGCTGGCGTACTACCTTGAGATGCAGATGCTATGCCGTTGGGATGTGCTGACCAGAGAAACCGGAGAGCAAGTGTTCAAAGACATCGTTGCCGACTTTAAGAAAGGAATACGCATAGATTAATTAACGTAAATAAGAAATTATAAGATATGACACAAGGTAAAGTAAAAGGTATCATCGCTAACTTAGTTACTGTAGCGGTTGATGGCCCTGTATCGCAAAATGAAATCGCCTATATCAGCGTTGGTGCTAATGCAACCAAACTGATGGCAGAGGTGATTAAAGTGACCGGCGAGAATGTGTATGTTCAGGTCTTTGAATCCACCCGCGGACTCAAAGTGGGCGATAACGTCGAGTTTACCGGACACATGCTCGAAGTAACTCTCGGACCCGGTCTGCTGAGTCGTAACTACGATGGTCTGCAAAACGACCTGGATAAACTGACCGGCGTATTCCTGAAACGTGGTGAATATAACTTCCCATTGGACAAGGAAAAATTGTGGAAATTTGAACCTATTGCTAAAGTAGGCGATCAAGTGGAAGCTGCTGCTTGGTTGGGTGAAGTGGATGAGAATCACCAACCACACAAAATCATGGTGCCCTTCGTAATGGAAGGAACGTACACCGTTAAATCTATCGTGGCTGCAGGAGAATACAAAATTGAAGACACCATTGCCGTCCTAACTGACCAAGAAGGTAATGACCATAACGTAACAATGGTGCAGAAATGGCCCGTCAAAAAGGCCATCCTTGCCTATAAGTCCAAACCACGTCCATTCAAACTGCTTGAGACCGGCGTACGTACCATTGATACTGCTAACCCCATCTGCGAAGGTGGTACAGGCTTTATCCCCGGACCCTTTGGTACCGGTAAAACTGTGCTGCAACACGCTATCTCTAAACAGGCCGAAGCAGACATCGTGATCATCGCAGCATGCGGTGAACGTGCTAATGAGGTCGTAGAGACCTTCACCGAGTTCCCCGAACTGGACGACCCACATACCGGACGCAAACTGATGGAACGTACCATCATCATCGCTAATACATCTAACATGCCGGTCGCTTCCCGTGAAGCATCTGTTTATACATCCATGACCATTGCCGAATACTACCGTTCAATGGGTCTGCGTGTATTACTGATGGCTGACTCTACCTCTCGTTGGGCACAGGCTCTGCGTGAGATGTCCAACCGTATGGAAGAGTTGCCGGGACAAGATGCCTTCCCAATGGACCTGTCCGCTATCATCGGCGCCTTCTATGCCCGAGCAGGTTATGTATATCTGAATAATGGTAAGACCGGTTCGGTTACCTTCCTCGGTACCGTATCTCCTGCCGGAGGTAACTTAAAAGAACCTGTTACTGAAGGCACCAAAAAAGTAGCTCGCTGCTTCTACGCCCTTGAGCAAGCTCGTGCCGACCATAAACGTTATCCGGCTGTGAACCCAATTGATTCATACTCTAAATACATCGAGTACCCTGAGTTCGCTGAATATATTTCCGGCCTGATTGACGATAAATGGATTGGTAAAGTAGTTGAAATGAAGACCTACCTGCAACGCGGTAAGGAAATCCAAGAGCAAATCAATATCTTAGGTGACGACGGTGTTCCAGTAGATTACCATGAGGAGTTCTGGAAGAGCGAAGTAATTGACTTCGTTATTCTCCAACAAGATGCTTTCGATAAGATTGATGCCGTTTGCCCGCTCGAACGCCAACGCTACATGCTTGACCTCGTAATGGGGATATGCCACAGCGATTATAACTTTGATAACTTCCTGGATGTAATCGACTACTTCAAACGCATCATCAACCTGTGCAAACAGATGAACTATAGCGAGTTCCATAGCGAAGACTTTGAGAACTACCAAAAGAAATTAAATGAACTTCTCGCTGAAAAGCAGATTAAAGCATAACGACTATGGCAAAAGCATTTCAAAAGATTTTTACAGAGATCACAGCCATCACGAAAGCTACGTGCTCGTTAAAGGCTGAAGGAGTAGGTAACGACGAACTCGCTACCGTAAATGGTAAATTAGCCCAGGTCGTTAAGATTATGGGCGACGAAGTAACTCTGCAGGTTTTCCAAGGTACCGAAGGTATTCCTACTAACGCCGAGGTAGTCTTCTTAGGCAAGGCACCTTCTCTCAAAGTGAGCGACCAATTAGCAGGACGTTTCTTCAACGCATATGGCGACCCTATTGATGGCGGACCGGCTGTGGAAGGTGAAGAAGTGGAAATCGGTGGCCCTTCCGTGAACCCCGTTAGACGTAAACAACCATCCGAGTTGATCGCTACCGGTATTGCAGGTATTGACTTGAACAACACCCTTGTATCCGGTCAGAAGATTCCTTTCTTTGCTGACCCCGACCAACCGTACAACCAAGTAATGGCTAATGTGGCCCTCCGTGCACAAGTAGATAAAATCATCTTAGGCGGTATGGGTCTGACTAACGACGACTATCTGTACTTCAAGAACGTATTTGCTAACGCCGGCGTTCTGGATCGTATCGTCTCTTTTGTGAATACCACTGAGAACCCAGCCGTAGAACGTCTGCTGATTCCCGATATGGCACTGGCTGCCGCTGAGTACTTCGCCGTACAAAAGCACCAGAAAGTGCTGGTTCTGCTGACCGATATGACCCTTTATGCAGATGCCTTGGCCATCGTAAGTAACCGTATGGACCAAATCCCATCTAAAGACTCTATGCCTGGTTCTCTCTATTCGGACTTGGCTAAGATATACGAGAAAGCCGTGCAGTTCCCCGAGGAAGCCGGTGGCGGTTCAATCACCATCATTGCCGTAACGACCTTGTCTGGAGGTGATATTACTCATGCTATTCCGGATAATACCGGATACATCACCGAAGGTCAGTTATACTTGCGTCGTGATTCCGATATAGGTAAGGTCATTGTGGATCCGTTCCGCTCTTTGTCTCGTTTGAAACAGTTAGTAGCAGGCAAGAAGACCCGTGAGGATCACCCACAAGTGATGAACGCCGCCGTTCGTCTGTACGCCGATGCCGCTAACGCCAAGACTAAAATGGAGAATGGTTTCGACTTGACCGACTACGATAATCGTTGCTTGGACTTCGCCAAAGAATACTCCAATCGCATCCTAGCTATTGACGTGAACATCAATACAACCGAGATGCTGGACATCGCTTGGGAACTGTTCGCTACTTACTTCAAACCCGAAGAAGTCAACATCAAACAAGCGCTGGTAGATAAATATTGGAAAAAATAAACCATGGCAATACAATATCAATTTAATAAAACATCCCTACAGACCTTGGAAAAGGACCTCAAGATGCGTCAGCGTACCTTGCCGACGTTACAGAGCAAAGAAACAGCCCTGCGATTGGAAGTGAAGCACGCCAAAGACGAAATCAAGGCACTGGACGAAGAGGTGAACAAACGCATCAAGAGTTACGATCAAATGATTGCACTTTGGGGCGAATTTGATACATCTCTCATCCACGTGGACGATGTACGTATGTCTATCAAAAAGATTGCAGGCGTACGCGTTCCTATGCTCGAAGAGGTGGTGTATTCCACTAAACCCTTCAACATCTTCTCGTCCCCTAAATGGTTCGTAGATGGATTCGAACAGCTTAAAGCCATAGCCGATGTAGGCATCCGACAAGAGTTCGTTCGCCGCAAAGTGGACCTGCTGGAATATGCCCGTAAAAAAACCACTCAGAAGGTGAACTTATTTGAGAAGGTACAAATACCAGGTTATCAAGATGCTATTCGCAAAATCAAACGCTTTATGGAAGATGAAGAGAACCTCTCTAAATCAAGCCAAAAGATAGTTAAAGGTAAGCGCGAGCGGGCTGCTCGTGAAGCAGAAGCAGCTCAGAAAGGAGGGCAACTATGATCGCACCAATGAAGAAATACACGTTCCTCATATTAGCATCTCAGTATGAGCACTTCTTGGAACAACTGCGCGAGGCTGGGGTAGTGCATGTCACCCTCAAAGCCGAAGGCATAGCCGAGAACGAAACGCTGCAAGCTGCTATTGAACGAAAGCAAGAACTGGAGCACATCATCAAACAAGGCGCTCC
>JAGHTR010000147.1 GCA_018065205.1 Candidatus Colicola caccequi | reverse complement strand
ATAGCATCTTGTCCTGAATAGTGATTACCATCACTTTCTCCGCACTTACCTACTTGAGAAGCAATTGTTTGTACATGACGGAATGCCCATTCTTCTGCATGATCAGAATCATAACCGCCATAGAGCAGTTTCAGTTTGTCAGCATCACTATTACTTGGTAAGGTAAATAAGTGCTCTTGGTCGGTGCGCCATTCGTCTCCACCTACATTTTCAAAGCACAAATCACCAGATGTATGATTTTCAGTATTCCAATAGTGCAGACCCCAGGTATCACAAGCAGCAGACTTAACAACGATGTCATATCCGTTACTTACCGTTCCATAACTACTGGTGACTGTTACATATTCTCCGGAATTAACGGCTTGGTGACCGGTAACTAATCCGGTATTGCTAACCGTTGCATAGTTAATATTATTCGTCGCCCACGTGTACAGCGCGCCCGTAGTAATATTAGGTGAGTAACTAGCTGTCAAGGTTAATTGCAATGTACCACCTACCACTACTTCATATAATTCGTCGGCTTGAGTAATAACTAATTGCTCCCAAACAGCCGTCAGCGTAATGTTGCTATTGATATCCTCAATCGTAGCAGTCTTTGGAATGAAACTTCCGGCAGTTACTGTTGCACTATTAACCGTCACATTCACATTAGCCGTCCAACCGATGCAGTTCCAATCGGTCTTCGTAAAGGTGGTTGGATCAGGCAATACTACATCCTCACCGGCAGCAATATTGATAGTCGGACTCATTTCTCCACTTGCGCCGTCACCACCAGCATAAGTAATCGTATATGCCGTTGGATAAGTAATAACGATTTGTGGTTCATCACCGGTCATGTTAGTTACATTGATGGTGTATGTACCAGCAGCACCTGCATGAACATGCACATTATAACCATTCCCATTGAGGTAATCCAACGTCCATGGTGTACCGGAAGTGGTATAACTATTGTCTGTATGTTGTGCACCATAGTAAGTGTAGTCTTCAGGATCTCTAGGATCATCTACATTGGTCTTACGAAGCTTAAAGTTAAAGGTTGATTCTTTAGCCAACGTGAATTGTGCTTGACCTTCGGTGATGGCAGCATCTTTCCATACATTATCAGAAGGATCCTCATACCAAATCGTCCAAGTATATGGTGCCGAGCAATCCGTCAAATAATCCGTCCAAACAATATCACGCCATTGAGCG
>JAGHTR010000047.1 GCA_018065205.1 Candidatus Colicola caccequi | reverse complement strand
CCAAAGAAGCCAAAACTGAGATTAAAAAGCTGTCTAAAAGACAAATCGCGTTTTACCATGATATATTGATTTATGTTGCCATCTTGGGGTTGAATCAATTAAGTGCCCCAAAATCGACTACAAAATTACACTTTTTTTTTGATATGTGCAAATTTTTCCTGCATTTTTTTAAAAAAAATTTGGTAGTGTCAAATATTTTGTTTAATTTTGCACTAAATTTGAAAAAGTACACATTGATTATATCGTATAAAATTGATGATTACACACGAAGAGTTAGTTGCTGCGTTGCAGCATAATTTTGGGTTTGATAGTTTTAAGGGTAACCAAGAGGCCATTATTATGAATGTCATCAATGGTCATGATACCTTTGTCCTGATGCCAACCGGTGGGGGGAAGAGCCTTTGTTACCAATTACCCAGTTTAATTATGGACGGGGTGGCCATTGTTATCAGCCCCCTTATTGCGCTGATGAAGAACCAGGTAGATGCTATGCGCAATTTTTCGGAAGAAGATGGTGTGGCTCACTTTATCAATTCCTCTCTATCTCGTCCTGAGATTGCAGCCGTAAAAGAAGATATTCTTGCCGGCAAGACGAAACTGTTGTATTTAGCTCCCGAATCACTCAACAAGACGGAGAACATAGACTTCTTACAAGGTATTAAGGTTAGTTTCTATGCCGTAGATGAAGCCCATTGTATTTCGGAATGGGGTCACGATTTTCGTCCTGAATATCGTAATATACAAAGTATGACGGAACGCATAGGCCGTGCGCCCATCATCGCGCTCACGGCTACCGCTACGCCTAAAGTGCAGCACGATATTCAGAAGAACTTAGGAATGTTGGATGCAGAAGTATTCAAGTCCAGTTTTAATCGCCCCAACTTATACTACGAAGTACGTCCCAAAACAGATGATGTAGATAAGGACTTGATTCGTTTTATTCGCAGTATGAATGGCAAATCAGGTATTGTATATTGTTTAGCGCGTAAAACGGTTGAAGACTTGGCAGAGACGCTACGTGTAAATAACATTTCAGCTCTTTGTTATCACGCCGGGATGGAGGCAGCAGTTCGTACTGCCACACAAGATGCTTTTCTGATGGAACAATGTCAAGTAATTGTGGCAACCATTGCTTTTGGAATGGGTATTGATAAGCCCGATGTTCGTTTTGTGGTGCATTACGATATTCCTAAATCTTTGGAAGGTTACTATCAAGAAACCGGGCGAGCCGGACGCGATGGTGGCGAAGGTGTTTGCTTATGTTACTATTCTCCTAAAGATATTGAACGGCTGCGCAAATTTCAACAAGGTAAGCCGGTAGCCGAACAAGAAATCAGCAACCAATTACTATTTGAAACGCAAAGTTATGCGGAATCACCTATTTGCCGTCGTAAATTGTTACTGCACTATTTTGGTGAGGATTATGCGGAGGACAATTGTGGCAGTTGTGATAACTGTCGCAAGCAGTATAGGATGGTGGATGAGAGCGAGTTATTAGGCATCATTATGGAGACTATTCTCCAATTGAACGAGAAATTCAAAGCCGAACATATTGTAGATATCATGCATGGCAACACCACGGCAGCCGTTCGTAGTTACCACCACGACGAATTAGAGAACTTTGGTGTAGCAGAAGATGAAGAAGAGTCCACTCTGCATGCCATTATTCGTCAAGCCATGCTAACCGGTTATATCAAAAAAGATATTGAATCGTATGGTGATTTGAAGATTACGCCGGAAGGACATCGATTTATGAAGCGTCCGTCCATCTTTGAGGTGCCATTGGAGGTGCATAACGAAGATGACGACGAAGAAATGGAAATGAGCATAGGTGGTTCTGCTGCAGCAGATGAAGTGCTATTCTCCATTCTAAAAGATATGCGAAAGAAACTCAGTAAGAAACTGGATGTTCCTCCGTTTGTTATTTTCCAAGACCCATCCTTAGAGGCTATGGCCACCAGTTATCCTATCACTTTTGAGGAACTGCAGAATATCCCGGGTGTAGGTGCCGGCAAGGCCAAACGTTACGGAGAAGAGTTTCTAAAAGTGATTAAGGAGTATGTGGACGAAAACGAGATTATCCGTCCGGAAGATTTGCGTTTCCGTACCAGAGCCAAGGACTCTACCCGTAAGATTAGCATCATTCAGGCCATCGACCGCCGTGTAGCCTTAGACGATTTAGCAGAATCAAAGGGTATGTCGATGGAGGAAATGTTGGAAGAGATTGAAGCCATTGTTTATAGTGGCACCAAACTGAACATCAACTACTTTATTGACGAGGTTGTAGATCCTGACGAGAAGGACGAAATCATTGAATATTTCAAAAACGCAGAAAACGATAACATCAAAATCGCCATGAAAGAATTAGGAGAGGACGATTATGATGAATTGCATGTTCGATTAGTGCGCATTAAGTTCCATTCCGATCTTGGCAACTAAGTGACAAAAACAAGAATTGACATATTAACATTAGGTTGCTCTAAGAACTTAGTAGATTCGGAGCGATTGATGGCACGATTGGAAGCCAATGGTTTCCGTTGTTATCATGACGCAGAGTGTCCAAGTGGTCGCATTGTAGTCATCAATACGTGCGGATTCATAGGGGACGCCAAGGAAGAGAGTATTAATACCATTCTACAGTTTGTGGCACGCAAACAGGCGGGGAAAGTAGATCGTATCTATGTCATGGGATGTTTAAGTCAGCGTTATTTGAAAGACTTAGAAGACGAGATTCCTGAGGTGGATAAGTGGTTTGGGAAATTTGACTATTTGAATTTGGTGAACGAATTACAAGAACAGGTTCAATCACCACACCCTTCAGCCATTAAGCCACGTCATATTACAACCCCTAAGCATACTGCCTATTTGAAGATTAGTGAAGGATGCAATCGGTTATGCTCCTATTGCGCTATTCCATTGATAACCGGTCGGCATACATCGCGTCCCATAGAGGACATTGTGAAAGAAGCCGAGTGGCTGCAAAAAGAGGGAGTAAAGGAGTTGAACGTAATAGCACAAGATTTGAGCAGTTATGGGTTAGATTTGTACCAAGAGCATAAACTACCGGAACTGATTGACCGATTAGCGGGAATTGACGGCATCCGTTGGATTAGACTACACTACGCCTACCCCACCGATTTTCCGGAAGGTTTATTAGCGGTTATGGCCAAGCATACCAATGTATGCAAATACTTGGATATAGCATTGCAACATTGCACGACACACATGCTAACACAAATGCGTCGGCATATAACTCAAGAGCAGCAAGATGCCCTCATTCATCGTATTCGAGAGATTGTTCCAGGCATTCATATCCGAACCACGCTAATGGTTGGGCATCCCGGTGAAACAGAAGAGGACTTTGAGCAACTATGTCAATGGGTAAAACAGATGCGCTTTGAACGAATGGGGGCTTTCGCGTATTGCGAAGAAGATGGTACTTATGCGGCCAAGCATTACAAAGACGATGTTTCTGAAGAAGTTAAGCAACAACGACTTAATACATTGATGGCTATTCAGCAACAAATATCGGCAGAAATTCAAGAAGCAAAGGTGAACCAAGTCTATTCTGTACTGATTGATCGTCGAGAAGGAGATTATCTAATTGGTCGCACAGAATGGGACTCTCCCGAAGTAGATTGCGAAGTGCTGATTAAACAAGAAAAAACGAAGGCAGACCCCATCGGCCAATTCGTGCAAGTACGTATAACACGTGCTGAAGAATTTGATTTATACGGACAAATAATTCAATAACATATATCATGGAGAATAAAATGACTTGGGTAGAACTAAAGAAAGTTGTTGCCCGCAAAACTAAACTAACTGAGAAAGAAGTAAATCTTATTCTAACCACATGGCTTGACGAAATGAGTGCAGCCCTCAATCGGGGCGAAGATGTTCATATCAATGGCTTAGGGACTTTCCGCAAAAAGAAAATGGCGGCTCGCAAAAGCGTAAATGTAAAAACCGGAGAAACCATCATCATTCCTGAACAAGAACGCATCACATACGCAATGGCAGCGAATGTAGAGGATCAACTCAATAACGCTAAGCCAACTATTCTGCCCACAGAAGTTGACCCATTGAAAAAATTGGGAGGACAAGCAGAAGAAATTGTAGATTTATTAGGTGAAATGGGACAAGGCCCCAAAGCTAAGTCGGACGTTGACGCAAACGTAAACGTAGACAAAAATGACAACGCACCAATTATTATTGTGCAAGAAGTTAAGAAGGAAGAGAAAAAGAGAAAGCCATGGTTAATTTGGGGTATCATCATTATTATCCTTATCCTATTATTGTTAGCCGGTCTGTTCTTCTTCCAGAACCGTATTCAACAATGGATAGATACTATTAGCGAGCGAACCGAAATGGGTGCAGATATTCCAACAGACATATTGGAGAGTGAAAATATTGACACCCTCAATCTGCAAGAAGTACAGGAGCCATCTGAAACTACTCAAGTAGTGGAGAGTGAGAGGGAGAGGGAGAGTGAGAGTGAAAGTGAGAGAGAAAAGGTAACCACCAATATAAGCAAAGCAACACCCAAGACTAAGAAGGAGAAAAAAGAATTTGTGCCGGTTGATTATCAAGTGCCCACTAAAGTCTATTCTGAGTACGTTACTAAGACCCGTCTTAAAGCCGGTTCAACCTTAAGTGAATTAGCCGATAAATTCTACGGAAATCGTGAATTATGGGTGTATATTTTTGATGCCAACAGAGACCATATCGCACGCCCCAATGAGGTTGAAGTAGGAACGATCATCCGTATTCCTGTATTGGAGGACAATGTTATTCAGCAGAGTACTCCAGAAATCCGCAATCGTACTGAATTCTTAAGAATGGTATTCCTCGGAGAAATATAATTTTGGCGCAACAATACATTCACATAGCAGGTGCCCGAACACATAATCTCAAGAATGTGTCGGTTGACATACCACGGAACAAACTGGTAGTAATCACCGGTTTAAGTGGCTCTGGAAAATCCAGTTTGGCTTTTGATACGCTTTATGCAGAAGGTCAACGAAGGTATGTAGAGTCACTTAGTTCGTATGCTCGGCAGTTCTTGGGCAGAATGCAAAAGCCTGATGTAGATAAGATAGAAGGCATACCTCCGGCTATTGCCATTCAGCAAAAAACGATTTCTCATAATCCTCGTTCAACAGTAGGTACCGTAACAGAAATATACGAGTACCTAAAACTTTTATTCGCGCGCGTAGGGCGTACTTACTCGCCCGCAAGCGGGAAAGAGGTGAAACGGCATACTATTCACGATGTAGTATGTGCAATGGAGAGTTTACCACCAGACACAAAAGTGATGTTACTCTCCCCTATTATCTTAAGCGACAACCGACCATTGCGCGAGCAATTCCGCATATGGATAGAACAAGGTTTTTCTAGAGTTTATAATGCCACCACCCAAGAAGTGACTTATATGGCAGATGCCACTTATACACAAGATGACTTGCACGATGTCTATTTATTAGTAGATCGCATCATTGTGGACCAAGAGCAAGCCACTTCAAATCGTTTTGCGGACTCTGTGCAGACCGCTTTCTTTGAGGGGCGAGGGACATGTGTGTTATGGAACTCCAATAACGAGGAGATGCAATTTTTCTCCACTCGCTTTGAGGCAGACGGAATAACTTTTATTGAGCCTACAGAACACTTATTTGATTTCAATAATCCACTTGGAGCATGTCCTCGTTGTAAGGGTTCCGGCAACACAGATGGTATAGATATAGATTTGGTTATTCCTGATAAGAGCAAGTCTATTTATGAAGGTGCCATTGCTTGTTGGCACGGGGAGACGATGCATTCTTGGAATGACGAGCTTGTCTATTCTGCTTCTAAATTCGGTTTTCCTATTCATACACCATATTATGCTCTTAGTCCAGAGCAGAAAGAAGTAATTTGGACGGGGAATGAGTATTTCCATGGATTGAATGATTTTTTCCTTTTCTTGGAATCTAAACAATATAGCAAGATGCAATATCGCATCTTACTCAATCGCTACAAAGGCAAGGCTAATTGCCCAGAATGCAAAGGGTTAAGATTGCGCAAGGAGGCAGAGTATGTGCGAATTGCAGGTAAGAGTATTCAGCAATTGGTAACAATGTCTATTACAGATCTCAACGCATTCTTTGCTGATTTACGTTTCACCGACAATGATGCTATTGCGGCTGCGCCATTATTGAAAGAGATTCGTGCCAGACTGCAGTTTGTAGAAGATGTAGGGCTAGGTTATTTGACCCTCAATCGTTCAGCGAACACCCTTTCCGGAGGAGAGAGCCAGCGCATCAATCTTAGTAAATCATTAGGAAGCAGCTTGGTAGGGTCATTATATGTATTAGATGAACCCAGCATAGGTCTACACCCTCGCGATACAGAACGGCTCATCCATGTGTTACGTGAACTGCGAGATCTCAAGAATACGATTGTTGTGGTGGAGCATGATTTAGATATCCAACGAGCAGCAGACTACTTGATTGAAGTTGGTCCCAAAGCCGGACAAAACGGAGGCGAGATTATCTATAATGGTCTTCCTAAATTGGAAAATGTACATTATTCCATTCCCTCCACTCGCCGCAAATGGAATGATTATATAGAGTTATGCGGAGCTTCCGAAAATAACCTTAAGAACATCAACGTTCGCTTCCCATTGCATACAATGACAGTTATCACCGGTGTGAGCGGATCCGGCAAATCCAGTTTAGTGAGTCGAGTTCTTTACCCTGCGCTTAAGAAATACTATGGCGGAGTGGCTGGACATACCGGAGATTATGGCAGTTTGAAAGGCAGTTTGAATGCGATTAAGGATGTGGAATTTGTGGATCAAAACCCACTCAGTAAATCCAGTCGTTCCAATCCAGTAACCTATCTCAAAGCTTACGATGAAATCCGTGCTCTTTATGCAGAGCAACAATTAGCGCAACAATTGCGTTTTACTCCTGCACATTTTTCATTCAACACCCCCGGTGGTCGCTGCGAAATGTGTAAGGGCGAAGGCACCATTACCATTGAGATGCAGTTTATGGCGGACTTGATTCTGCCCTGCGAGCACTGCCACGGCAAAAGGTTCCAACGCGATGTATTGGATGTATTGTATCGTGATAAGTCCATTTATGATGTACTTGAAATGACGGTTGATGAAGCCATTGAGTTTTTTAGTCAAGATAAACGTTGTGACAAAATTGTGCGTCGTTTACGTCCCCTGCAAGAAGTGGGGTTAGGCTATATACACCTCGGTCAATCATCATCTACTTTATCCGGAGGGGAGAGTCAACGCGTCAAGTTAGCCTCCTTCTTGGACGAAAACAAACAATCGCCTACTCTCTTCATCTTTGATGAGCCAACAACGGGTCTTAGTCTAACTGATATACGAACCTTATTACAAGCTATCAATCAATTGATTGCTCGAGGACACAGCGTTATCATTATTGAGCATAACCCGGCGGTTATCTTGGCGGCAGACCACGTCATTGACTTAGGTCCGGAAGGCGGAGATAAAGGTGGCTATATTGTAGCAGAAGGAACTCCAGAAGATATTATGCAATGTCAACAATCCTATACCGGTCAATACTTACGAAACGATGCTAAGCGTTGAACATTTGTCCATAGAATTTTCGTCCAAACCTATTTTAGACGATATCTCCTTCCTTATCAACAAGAAGGATCGCATTGCCCTTGTAGGCAAGAACGGAGCAGGCAAGACGACACTGCTTAGACTGTTGGCCGGCGAGTATGAGCCCACTTCCGGCATTATCTCTAAGGATAGTGACTTAACGATTGGTTACTTGCCACAAGTTATGCTCTTTCAGGATAATAAGAGTTTGCGTGAAGAAGTGATGACGGTCTTTCAAGGCGAGGATGAGGCTCGTTTTATTGCCGAGATGGA
>JAGHTR010000151.1 GCA_018065205.1 Candidatus Colicola caccequi | reverse complement strand
GCATTGAGATTGACGAACTGCGTACGATTAAGACGGATGAAGGCGATACCATCGTGGTTAGCCGTCTGAACGAGATGCGTTTAGTTGATCCTACTACCGGTGTTGTACTGACTACGTTCAATATTCCTTATGCAAGTAAACTGTTCATTACTCCGGGTGAGGAGTATGCTAAGGGAACGGTTGTTTGCGAGTGGGATCCGTATAAGGCAGTGCTCGTTCTTGAGCAAGCCGGTACATTGCACTATAGCGATGTAATTGAAGGAATTACGTGTAAGACCTCTATTGATGAACAAACCGGTAAGAAGGAAGTTCAGATTACTGATACGCGTGATAAGACTAAGATGCCAATGGCTAATATCATTGCTAAGGATGGTTCTATCTTACGTTCGTACAACTTGCCTACCAAGGCTATGTTGGTGCATAACGATGGCGATGAGGTTAAGGTTGGTGACTTCTTGTTCACTCAAATCCGTGCCTTTGGTTCAGCCGGTGATATTACGGGTGGTCTGCCTCGTGTAACGGAGCTCTTTGAGGCTCGTAATCCGTCCAATCCGGCTATTGTATCCGAGATTGATGGTGAGGTTAGTTACGGTAAGATTAAACGTGGTAATCGCGAGATTACCGTTACCAGCCGTTATGGTGAGCAGAAGAGTTATCTGATTCCGTTGACCAAGCAGATTTTGGTTCAGGAAGGTGACTATGTTCGTGCCGGTGTGGCTCTGTCCGATGGTGCTATTACGCCTGAAGATATCTTGGCTATTCAAGGTCCTACGGCTGTACAGGATTATATCGTGAACGAAGCCCAAAGCGTTTACCGCTTACAGGGTGTTGAAATCAACGATAAGCACTTTGAAATCATCGTTCGTCAGATGATGCGTAAGGTGGAGATTATTGATGCAGGTGATACTCGTTACCTGGAGGGTGAGTTAGTGGATAAACTTGACTTCTTAGAGGAGAACGATCGTATCTGGGGCAAGAAAGTGATTACTGATGCAGGTGAATCGGAGGTACTCCGTGCCGGTCAGATTGTTACGGCTCGCCGTCTGCATGATGAGAACTCATCGTTGCGTCGTAAGGATAAGAAACTGGCAGTGGCTCGTGACGCCGAGTGCGCTACGGCTAAGCAGATTCTGCAAGGTATTACGCGTGCTGCATTGGGCACTAAGTCCTTTATGTCCGCCGCTTCCTTCCAGGAGACCACTAAAGTCCTTAACGAAGCTGCTATCCAAGGTCGCGTAGATAACCTCGTAGGTATGAAGGAGAACGTGATTTGCGGTAACCTCATCCCTGCCGGTACCGGTCTGCGTGAGTTCCAACGCCTAAGCGTGCATAACGCAGAGGAGTATGCTGCTATCCAAGCTGCTCGCGCAGCTGCCGAAGCCGCCTTCGAGGACTAAAAACTAACTAACATAGACACAGGCGCAAACGTAAACTACTATTAACTGGCTCCAGTAGCCGAGGTTTACGTCTGCGTCTGCGTTAAATTTATTTGTGTATGAAAAGACTTGTTTACTTTTTATTGGTCATTTTGACTATCAGCAGCACCATGTTTGCTGCATCTGCCCCAACGCATGAGTATGTTGATTTAGGTCTTCCTTCCGGCATTAAATGGGCTACGATGAACATTGGTGCGGATAGTGTCCGTGGTACGGGTGCTTTCTTTGCTTATGGCGATGTTACGCCTGATTATGTTGTGTCCGGACAGAAATCCGGCTATCAACGTTCTTTTGACTGGGATCACTATAAATGGAGTGAGAATGGAGACTTAACTAAGTACTGCACCAATAGCATTTTTGGTACGGTAGATGGTCTAAAGACTCTTCTGCCGGAAGACGATGCTGCTACTGCTTTTTGGGGCAGCGATTGGCGTACACCTACCCAGCATGAATATATTGAGTTATGGACTAACTGCACCCACGATACCGTCAGGGAGAATGGTGTATTTGGCATACGTCTCACCAGCCGTGTGCCCGGATATGAAGACCGGTCTATTTTCTTTCCTTATACAGGCATACGCGAGAATGATATATGGAAAGGATATGATGATAAAGTTGTATCGGCTTATATGACCGCCAACCACGAGGATAAATTTGGTGATTATTTCTCTTTCCCTGATGAGCAAGAGATGATTATACATGTCATTAGCCGCTATATTGGCGTTAATGTACGTGCCGTGTATAATCAAAAAGCCGGATGTTCCTCTGTGGATTTGGGACTGAATGTACTATGGGCAACCGGCAATATCAACGCCACCTCGTTTGATGAACGTGGCGATTACTTTGCATGGGGCAGTGTAGTCAATCCCAGCAGTACACTTTGGGACACGTATCCTTTTGGTACGATGGATAACCTGACTAAGTACAACACCAATCCCGAGAGTGGAGTAGTGGATAATAAGACCGAGTTAGAGGATGTGGACGAAGTGGCTAAGGCTCTTTGTGGCAATGGTTGGCGCATGCCGGATACGACGGATTGGCAAGAACTGGTAACTAAATGTGATTGGGCATGGGTGGATACTTTTGCCGTACCCGGCTATATGGTTACCAGCAAGGTGCCCGGGTATGAGAATGCCCGTATTTTCCTGCCTGCAGTAGGATTTAAGGAGGACATCTATATCAACCAACCTAATACGGACTTCTATTACTACACCTCGCATTTGAGTAAGACCGATCCTAATAAGGCCATCTCGGTGTATTTCTCCGATATAACCGGCCTAACTATTGAGAACGATTTTCGTTACTACGGATTTGCTTGCCGTCCCGTCAAGGATAAACAACCTACCGGACTGATTAACGTAAACATAAACGCAAACGTTAACAAGTTCATGTATAACGGTCAACTCTACATCCGCAAAAACGGCAAAACCTATAACGCCGTCGGCGCAGAGCTCTGATGACTGACAACTGAGTACTGAGTACTGAATACTGATGACTGACAACTGAGTACTGACAAACAAAGGGGCAGCCTATTTGGCTGCTCCTTATTTCTTCTTGTTTAATAACCAAGGCGTGCTGATTGGCGACCCTATCCAAATGCAATGGAATGCTATCACACGTACTGCTACGTATGCCCTCACCGGTCAGACCGCAGGCAATAAGGTCTCTTTCTTAGTCAATGTGGCTTTGGAGGCTGGTAAGGTGCTCTTTACCGAACGTGTTGTTTATACGTAGGATCTAATTGCGAGGGGCAGGAGGATAAGCCTATTGCTTCTTGTGTTCCGGCATCGCACCGGCTTGGGTGCAAACAAAAGCACTTATTTCGACGGCTTTCTGATGCGCTTCCTGCTGCGATTTGCCCAATAGAACACATGCGACAAAAGCAGCCGTGAAGGAGTCACCGGCTCCCACTGTATCTACCACATGAACCTTGGGAGTAGGCAGGTAGGACTCTTCGTCTCGGGTGAACACATACGAACCTATGGCACCGCAAGTCAGAATAAACCAATCCAATTGATACCGTTGCATCAGTTCCTTGCAAACGCGGCGTGTCTTATCCGCATCTTGTGCGATTAGCGAATCTTTGCAGGTCTTTTCACCGAGCAGCAAAGCGGCAATAATGTCCAACTCTTCATCATTTATTTTTAACACATTGCACCGTTGGAGAGACTGTTCTATGATATCTTTGGAGTACCATGTCTGGCGCAGATTGATGTCGAATACCCGCAAGGCATCTGTCGGCATTGCATCCAGAAAAGCCTGAATAGTTTGTCGGCTGACATCGTTTCGTTGTGCCAATGACCCAAAACATACCGCATGGGTTTTTTGTGCAAGGGCTTTCATCTCGTCGGTAAAGGGAATATTATCCCAAGCCACACCCGCACAAATCTCGTATTGTGGAATACCTTTGTCGTCAAGGGTAACTTTAACCGTTCCGGTAGGTTGACTAACCTTGGGGAGTATATAATGCAGTCCTACCTTGTCAAAGGTATCTGTAATTTCTTTACCTAATTCATCGTCTCCGATAGCCGAGACAGCGTACCCTTTCAGTCCGCATTGGGACACATGGTAAGCGAAGTTTGCGGGTGCTCCCCCAAGTTTACGACCCGTAGGAAGGCAATCAAATAAAGCCTCTCCCAAACCGACAACTATTTTTTCCATATTAATGAGAGATTTTAGAAGTATAAAACATTAAATATCCGGCACCAACGATCATAACGATGACTGCGCCCAACACGCCGATAGCATCGCTAGCAAAGCCCATGATTAAAGGAAAAACAGTGCCACCGAACAAACCCATTATCATCAAACCGGACACTTCGTTTTGGTGTTCGGGTTCCGCTTTGAGTGCTTCCGAGAAGATAATGGGGAAGATATTGCTATTCCCAAATCCTACCATGGCGATACCGATATATAATTCAAGTTGTGAATGACCTATGCCCATAAGTGCCATAGCAAGAACAATCATTGCCGAACTAATCAGGAAGAAACGTTTGGAACTGATATAGCGCAAAATAAATGTACCTGAGAAGCAACCTATCGTACGGAAAATGAAGTACAGAGACGTCGCAAAAGCCGCTTGGTCCAAGGTCCAACCTAACCGTTCCATAAGCAATTTGGGTGCAGTAGTATTTGTTCCGACATCAATACCTACGTGACACATAATACCCAAGAAGCATAGCAACACAAAGGGATTGGTCAGCAAGCACAAGCAATCTTTGAAGCCGGAAGTTTTACCGACAACAGGCTCTTCCCGAATAGGAGTCAAACCAAGCAAAACGGTTGCAATGACACCTATAATGCCGTAGATAACAAACACAATACGCCAATCAAGACCGAATGCAGGAATAGCAGCCACAGCCCCCCACGTCATAATCAGCGGAGCCATAAAGGATGCAATGGCCTTGACAAACTGACCAAACGTAAGTGATGACGCTAATTTATCACCAGAAATGATATTCGTAACCAAAGGGTTAAGTGATGTTTGCATAATGGCATTACCGATACCCAACAACGAGAAAGCAGCCAACATGAGCCAATAACCGTTGCCGAACAAAGGCAAGACAAGCGATAACAATGTAACCCCTAACGATACCAACACGGTCTTTTTCCTACCTATCTTATTCATCAATGTCGATGTAGGTACAGAGAAAATAAGGAACCAAAAAAACACCAAAGAAGGAATAAAATACGTTTGGGACTCTGTTAGTCCAAGATCTGCTTGCACATGATTGCTGGCAGCACCCACGAGATCTACAAACCCCATAGTGAAGAAGGTGAGCATCACGGCAAAGAATGCTAAACGATTAGAGTTTTTTGTCATAGTATAAATTTTTTTTTAAGATGATACATTTATTTTATCGTCAACAGGTTATATGGTTTAGTCGGGAAGACCAGATTCGTCATCGTGACATAACCATCGTTCAGAAATATCTCCATTGAACAGCGATCTATATAAATCACCATATCAACCTCTTCCCCATCGGGTAAGGGGGCCGATGTGACAGCCGCAAAGTTCGGATGAAAATCTACCAAACCGCTATGCGTACGATCCATTGAGAACGTATGAGTAACCGGGTCGCATACCAACTCAACATATTCGTCCTTGGAATTGCTCAACATAATTGAAACAGGTTCTGCACCAAGTTGAACTTTCAGACGCAAACATTCAACCATATCGCGCCCGGAAAGTTTTTGAGTCAAGGGATGTCCCGTATAAGATAAATCGTAGGCAGGAATATCCAAATTGGCATATTCGGGTGACGGGTGTACATATAAACGATAACTATTATCACCTTGTTGCACCAATTCTACATCGCGGGCAATAGAGTTCTGCGAACGGAAACCTTTCGTCGGCACAACTTCTGCATACTGCCAGTTACTCATCCATGCCAACACCACTTTGCGGTTATCCGGCGCGTTATGAAACGACACTGTGGCATAGTGGTCTTTACCGTAATCCATCCAATAAGTGTTGTGCCTTTGCGACGGGTCAATAACAAAGTTTTCACCATCCCAATTACCCACAAAGTATTGCGTGGCGCTACCGCCATGAATACCTCCGGGGTTAATGTTAACAATCAGCACATCTTTGTTGTCAAAACGAATCAGGTCGGGACATTCCCACACACCTCCGTGACAACCGTAGTCTGTACCGAAGGAACTGAGATAAGTCCAATCTTTAAGGTTGGAACTGGCATAGAAACGCACTTCTTGTCCGGCAGCGAGTACCATGTTCCATTGTTGGTCAACTTCATTCCAAAAGACCTTGGGATCGCGAAAATCCTTTATATCAGCCGTTAGGACGGGGTTCCCGTCGTATTTGGTAAACGTGTAACCGCCGTCATTCGAATAGGCAATAGCCTGCATCTGCCCTTTGCGTTCCGAGTAGGTAAAAATAGCAACAACCGCGTTTTCGCCAAAGCCTGCAGTATTATTCTTATCTATAACGGCAGAGCCGGAAAATATATCACCCAACGAATCGGGAGTGATAGCAAAGGGATGCTCTTCCCAGTGAATAAGATCCGTAGAAGTCGCATGTGCCCAAGTCATATTACCCCACGTTGTTGCAAAAGGATTGTGTTGATAATACAGATGCCATATATGATTAACATCATCATAGAACATACCATTAGGGTCATTCATCCAATTCTGTTGAGGAGAATGATGGTAAGCAGGCCGATAAGACATCTTACATGCTCCCATCAAAAAGCAGCAAACCAACAGGAAAAAAGTTTTAATCAAACGCATAATTATTGTGCTTTTATACTTTGAAACTTAAGGCGGTAATCAGCCGCCTTAAGCTAATAAAAATTATAAACGAGTTCCTAATACATTATGACGGATACCATCATGATAGATAACCATCCGGCCATTTTCCATCACTTTCTTTACACCCATAGTAGCTTGAACTTTGTCCAAAGCAGTAGACGATCCTTCAATCAGTACAACATCGGTGAAGTTGAAAGCAGCAGAACCTTGCTTATCCATCTGAATCATCAAGCGGTCAGAAGCAACATTGTTGATGATAGTCAAAGGATTAACTTTGGTAAGGTCTAATTCAGCATAACCTTCATAACGTTTGAGAGGGTTGGTCTCGGCTTCTTCATCTGTTGCGGGTTCTGATTTAGCAATCACACCGGCATCACTCCAGTTGGCAAGCAAGAAGATGAGGTTGTCCGTGGTGGGGCACTCACTATAGAAGCGCATCGTTTTGTACTTAGACCAGTCTTTCACTGCATCAAGAGCCTCTCTAAACACTTCGAGGGTGCTCCAAGAATCTACCCAGAAATAACCGGTCCAAATAGCCTTACCTTCTTTCATGCTAGCGGCTTTACCTTCGGAAAGGTCAATATTGGTAACGGTGAAGTTATCACCACAGATTTCCATACCATAGACTTTGCAAGAATCAATCATGTCTTGGGTCATGAAAAGATCATAGGTCTCCCACCAGTCTTGGCAAAGGCTGAAACGGGTACCCGGCAGTTTTTTACCATTAGCCTTGAACTCAATAGCATCATTTGTGCCATCATTTACCGAAAGGGTAACCGTGATTTTGTTACCAGCCTGAGCAGAAGCAAATTTACTTGCCTCAAGCATAATGGTGTTGTCCCAATGTACATCTTGAGAACCGGACCAAATAGAGGTTGCGGACACGCTCATTGCAGAAGCCAGGGCTGCAATGGCGAACAAAAAACGACAATTGTTTTTCATAAAAAATAAATTTTAATGAGTTAATAAATAAAAAAATTAATATTGTGTCACGGACACATCGGTAACGGTGATACTTCCCGCTATGCAATCCAAAGACCAACTGTTCTTTTGAATGCCATAAATACGGTTCGTCCAACACACATTATCGTTAATATACGTTACACATACAGAGTTGTCAGTATAAATATCAATAGTATAGGTATTATCAGCCGGTCTTGGGAAAGCATAACTCTCAATATAACCTACTTGGCCGATACTTTCTTCACCCCGCTGCTCAAAATAAATCTTGCGTTGACTCGCACTTTCCGGATTTACCACAATCGTGTAGTAAACACTTGAGTCGGCAGCAGAAACCATAGATGTACCGCGACAAAGTGAGATACCAAAATTATCCTGCTCCGTAGCAGTAGTAACCACCATATGCAAGTGGTTGTGGTTTCCCAACCGATTGAAAAGGATATTGGACGTGCCTGTCAATGTAAATGGCTCTGCATCCGTTGCTTGGCCTTGAACACGCATCACCTTAACGGGAGCAACTTTATTATATTTGGCATCTATGGCAGGAACTTTACCTAACGTCAGACTGCCATCCTCATGCTGGATGATGCGGTGCATAACCATCGCTCCTCCCCATTCGGGCTCCTCTTTATCAGAACCGGTGGCTGTATTGTTATTGCCCTTACGAGTAGGACACCAGCCCCATATATAGCGATTTTGGCCGTCCGAAACTGTCTTACCGGCATAAAAACCTCTACTATCCAGAAAACCCTCATGATCATCCGGCCACTTACCGGCATCATTAGCGGTACAAGCCTTAAGTTCGCTTAAGGTACGACCTTTGAAGTATTGCACCCTACGGATAGCAATATGCTGTTCCGAATAAACAAGATACCACCAGTCACCCATCTTAAACACATCAGGACACTCGTAGAAACGGTCCCACATCATGGTCATAAAAGCACCTTTATGTGTCCATGACTGCAAATCTGTAGAAGTAAACTCTGCCAAAGTTCCCTTACCCGTTGTGGTGCTGACTATCATGTGGTAGAGATTATCATCATCTTGGAAAACAAACGGGTCACGGAAATCGTTATTGCTATACCCGTAATCGTTGCCCCGAAGGACAAAAACCGAATTTTTACTCCAGTTTTTTCCATCGGTAGAAGTGGCATATTGAACAGCTTGCCCATTCTCTTCTGCCGTTGGAAAGTATTTATTACCGGTATAGAAGAAATAGTATTTACTCTGCTCTTTACACCAAATGCAACTACCGGTACCAATAGCGGCATCTTGTTCCATAAGTCCTCCGCATGGGATTATTTCCCCCTCATTTTCGTACGTGCCGTCGGCATAACGCACTCCCCAAATGGGGTGATAGGTTCCTGTCGGATTAGGACGATACTCTTGCAGGTAAAAGATACGTATGGCTTGTGTATTAACATCATAGAATGGCATCACATCGCCTACAAATCCGCAATAGGGTTTATAGTAAGTCTCGCTCATCTGTTCGTCCGCTGACGAAGTGAGATAAGTAGTGTTTTTCCAGTCTTTTGGTGAAACAACTTCACTCTTGTCTTTGCATCCTACCATAACGAATAGGACCGCGAATAATAGAATACTAAATGCGTGTTTCATGGTTATTTGTTCATTAAGTAGTTAAATGCATTTTGGGTCATAATATCAATATTCTCATGATAACCCGTATATATTTCATCTATGGAATACCAGTCATAGCAACCGGAGCCGATACAAAGGACACCACCATTGGTTTCGCTGGCTTTCCACTCCCAAACAGTGATGGCATTATCACCACCATAGCCAAGAACGCAAGCCCCTGTTTTCTTGGTGAAATAATCCCAAGACGGGTAACCACCCCAATCGGTACCAATATGCCATTGCAAGGTTGAGTTCGTAATCAGATACCCGGCATCGCACGTATAGACCTTACCCGGAGTACCATCCGTTTTGAGGTTCTTATAAAGCGGATGAGTAGTTGAATCGGTAAAGAAACTCCAAGCATCTTGCGTCGTTTCCGGCTCATTTTCTTTGCCACCCCAACCATTGTTTGGTACACGCGGATTAGTTGGATTGGGAACAAATCCATTCAGTGTGAGGTAAGCAGGCAGATAGCAAGCATAACGGGTGAGGAAGAGATTACCTCCCTTAGATACGTAATCCTGAATCAACGGCAGGTTCTCCATGGCTTTAGCACCGTATAATTCCCAAGCATCCTTACCGTCCACACCACCATCGCGATGGAAATGCCACCAAATAACTTTACATTCGCTCATATCAACGGCTTTGGCTTTGAGATCATCCCAAGATACATAAAGCGACTTATCAATATTGGCAAGCATCCATTGGCAAGCGGTATATTCTTCCGGATTGAGTTGGTCAAATGTTTCTGCTAAACCAACATACAAAGCCGCAGGTTTATCAATCTGATAGACAGTAACGACATACGTGTTATGCGCAGTATTATTATCTACTTGATAGGTTACGGGATCCGTAAAGTCAGTAGCCACACCCACGGCCGGAGTAATAGTAGCACCTTCGGAAAGGATGACCGTCGGAATCATTGCTTTAATGTCAGCCGATTCGGGAACATAGACAGAGATGGTCTTGCTCTTGGAATTAATAATTCCTGTATAAGCATTATTCAGTTTGAAACTTTCAATCAAAGCCTGCTCGTTTTTAGCAATAATCGTCCACTCAAGCATAACATTACCATTAATCACTCTCATTACGCGCGGTTCGCGCAAGCACAAGTGGTCACCCTGAGCATACGTAGCGGTAGCTCCCGCAGACAGTTGCAGGTCAGTTAGTTGCAAATCATCGCGCGAGTAGGTCTCGGGCAGGATGACGGTGATAGTACGTGACGGCAGGTCCACCAGGCCTTTATATGCATTATCAAAGCATATCTGTTCCACCAAGCAATCACCACTCAAATCAAGATGCGAGGCATTTTTTTTACAATTGGTTAGCCCCAATAGGCAAGCCACTGCCATTACAATGGATATAAAATGATATTTTTTCATTTTTAACAAGTTTAGCGGGTTTAACAAATTACCATCCACCTATGTTTTGGGTATAGTGACCATTAGAGGCAGCTATTTGGCTGAAAGGCAGAGGGAGGTATTCGCCTTTGTTTTTTGGGAAGCGCGCTCCCGAATAGATAGAGCAGTCATTCACTTCTTCGGCGTAATAGGTGTTCAGCACTGTTTCCGCTTCGCCCCAGCGGACGAGGTCGAAGAAGCGTTCCGACTCCATACCCATCTCGATACGCCGTTCCATTTTGACGATTTGCAGGGTCTTTTCTTTACCGTATGTTTGGTTATAAAGTCCAACATTAAACTTCACACCATAGGTAGAAGGATAGTTGGCTATTATACCTTGTTCGCCACTTTTCTTGGCCCGTTCACGAAGTTGGTTAACGAGTGCTATCGCTTCGCCTTCCTGTCCTAATTGCGCGAATGCCTCGGCACGTTCCAATAACACATCTGCATAGCGAAGTACGATGCGGTTTTGCGAGTTACCCCACCACGAACCCTTGATGATATACTCACTATAAGGATCTACATTGTGTTTGAGACTGACATAGTATCCATAGAGGCCATTAGAGCGGCTCCACGTAGAAGTCCTAGCCATAATCATACTCGGTAGGAACTCGTAAGGGCATCCGGGAATACCGACGGTGAGGAACAGACGGGGGTCGGCATAATCTTCGGCTATGCTGTAATCTTTCTTATTAAAGTCCTCCAAGAAAGGCAAGCCGTTGTTGTCGGTACGGAAAGCGTTGACAAGATTCTGACTGGGCTTGTAGAAATCGCAGCCACCATCCGTTACGCCCGGTATATTGGGGACGCACAGTCCGTAACCCCAGTTCATATTACCGAACTTGGTACCGTCGTTTTTGGAGTATTGGATAGCCCAGATTGATTCAATACCATTTTCGTATTGCGGTTCGGGACGGAAGTTATTGTGATAGTCGTTTTCAAGACCATAGTTGCCATACCATTGCGGATCGGAATAATAGATGACTTGTTTGAGGTCGTCTTCGGAAATAGAAGTTACCTCGTGTGTAGCAGGGTCATCCTGATGGTAGGCTTTGTAGAGATACACTTTGGTTAGAAAAGCAGCCGCAGCGGCTTTGTTGGCTCGTCCGACTTCGGGTTGTATGTCGGGTAAGTTATTAAATGCCTTCGTCAAGTCGTCAATAATCAATTGCCATCCCTTGTCATTGGTATATTGGGTGTTGGAGAGATTGTTATATTGTTCTGTTGTCAAGTTCTCGTCCACGACAAAGGGTATGTTCTTGTATAACCGTTTGAGCAAGAAATGTCCGTAAGCACGTAAGAAATACATCTCGCCCAAGCGTACCTGTTTGAGTTTATAGGTATCATCCACCTGATTGAGCAGCGCTATGGCTGTATTGACACGCGACAAGCAGTTGTAGAGACGCTGCCACATATCGGATATATTCCAGTTGGTAGTCAGCACGCCCTGTTGCACTTCCAATTGGTGGAAGACATCGCCATCGGAGGTACCATTTCCTCCTTTGTAAGCATCATCGGAGCGGACGTCAAAGTTCCACATGGAGAAGGAAGAGTTGATGTCTTCCGCTGACATATAAATAGCGTATGCCGAGATAACAAGGTTATCCACATACTGCGGGTCTTTTACCTGTTCGTCGGACAGAATACCTTGGGGAACTTGTTCCTCCAAGAAAGAACATCCCGTTATGCCGGTCACGAAGCATAAGACGATTATGATTATAGAAATATTGTGTTTCATAGCCTAAAAATTAGAAAGAGATATTAGTACCAAAAGTGAACGTAAGCGGAATAGGATAGCCGAAATTGGGATTTTCAGGATCCACACCCGTAAAGGACTTACTATGGATGGTGAAAACATTTTGCAAGGAAGCAAAGAATCTCCATCTGCGCATGTGCATCTTGTCTAATGCCGATTTGGGCAGGTTGTATCCTAACTGCAAGTTTTTGAGTTTGAAGTAGGAACCGTCCTCAACCCAATAACTGCTTACACGTTTCTCGTTATTGTTGTCAGATAGCGTTAAAGCAGGAATGGTACTATTAGGATTGGTGGGGCTCCAAGCATCCAACAGACGTGTACCCTTATTCAGATTCGATATATTCAGTCCCGCCCACAAGTCAGTTTCCTTCTTGAGGTCTGTAATAACATCTACCCCTGCCACACCGGCAAAGAAAAGGGTCAAGTCAAAGCCTTTGTATTCAAAGGCGAAGTTCAAACCGTATGAGATAGCCGGAACGGGGTTAAAAATCCAATCTTGGTCGGCTTCGGTAATTACACCGTCTCCATTGAGGTCTTTCCAACGCATACGTCCCACACCTGCTCCATCTTGTACAGCGTGATTATCTACGTCCTCTTGACAAGTGAATATACCATCGGCTACATATCCTACTTGAGCACCCATCGGATGACCTACAACGGATTTGACACCATTACCGCCGTACGTACCATTAGCAGCAACCGTTTCGGGCAGTTTGGTAATCTTATTGTCATAGTGGCTTAAGTTGCCGGATATATCCCATTTGAATCCGTTTTGCTCACCTCTGTATCCCAGCAACAACTCAACACCCATATTCTCCATTTCACCGGCATTAATCCACTGATAAGCACCCTCACCCATAGCGGATATGCCTGCCATATAGACGAGAATGTCTTTTGTGCGCTTGTAGAACCAGTCAAAACTGCCGTAGAATTGGTTATTAAACATAGAGAAATCAAGACCGGCATCGGTTTGTGAAGTCGTCTCCCACCGCAAATCATCGTTACCGATTTGGCTGCGCATAAAACCGGACGGCAGAATAATACCGCCATTTGTACCGGCTATGTCATATCCTGTGCCGTAACTTTGTCCTCCATTTTCGGATACGCCGTAGTTGGCTTGATAAATGGTATAGCGTGCGATGTTGGATATTTCCTGGTTACCAGTCTGTCCCCACGAAGCACGTATCTTGAGGTTATCGAGTACTTTGCGGGCAGGTGCCATCCAACGCTCTTCACTTATGCGCCAACCTAAACTGACAGCAGGGAAAGTGGCGAACTTATTGTTCTTACCGAAGCGACTGGAGCCGTCACGACGTACCGTGACGCTCACCAAATAGCGGTCGGCATACGCATAGTTGACTTTTGCAAAATAGGAGAGCAGACTATATCCTTCTCCCGAACCGTAGGCTTGCGCGGTGCCTGTACCGGCACTTGGCCACATATAGTCGGGAGACAGAATCGTATAATCTTCTTTGTAGCCCGAGAACCAAACATCGTTTTCGCGGTTCAACTCAATACCAATCATTGCATCGCCGTGGTGCTGTCCTACCGAGAAATTATAGGTAGCGATAGCATTCCACATCCATTTCATCCAATGCTCCTGTTTGGCTTCGACGGCATTGGTGGTTGTAGCCACGGTTCCTTCCGTAATCGGATACGTGAAGATACGTTGTTGTTTTTGTGCGTAGTCTATACCGCCCGTCGTGCGCAAGTGCAAACCTTTATATAACTCAATATCTATGAACGCATCTCCGAACAGACGCCAATAGACATAGCGGTTATCGCTGTTTCTATCCAAGCGTGCCAAGGGGTTCTCGCGGTCAGGGTAACCACCTACCGGACCGGCATATTCGCCGTTTGTCGTACGGATAGGTATCGAGGGGTTGAACTGCAAGGCATTTTCGAGAATACCTGCGGGAGATGCCACTTCCGACGTACGGTTGAAAGTTAAGTTCTCACCTATTGTTACTCGACCTTTGAATAACTTATAGTCGGTATTGACACGGCCACTGAAACGGTCAAAATCGGTGTACTTGATGACACCCATGTTTTTGTAGTACCCTAACGAGAAGAAACTGTGTCCTTTTTCGGTACCATGGCTAACGGCTAAATTATATTGTTGCGTCACGCCCGTACGGGTAATGGCATCAAACCAATCGGTGTTAGCGGCAGGCGTCGTTCCCGCAGCATCCAGGTACTTATCCATATACATATTATTCAATGTCGGGATACCTTTGGCATTATAGCCCCAATCGTAGTGATAACCCAAACTATTGCTGTTGGGGTTCTGCCCGTCGTTGACGTATGCCTGCCACATGACGCGACCGAACTGCTCGGTATTGAGTACCGACATCCGGTTGGTGTATTGGTTAACCCCTACGCTAGCATCAAAGTCAACATTAACTTTCCCTTCTTTACCGCGTTTGGTGGTGATTATAATCACACCGTTTGCCGCGCGCGAACCATAGATAGACGCGGAAGATGCGTCCTTTAGCACTTGGATGTTTTCAATGTCATTGCCGTTCAACTCGTGCATACCCGATTTAGTGGGTACACCGTCAATGATATACAGCGGGTCATTGTTGTTAAGCGTACCAATACCACGAATACGAACAGTAGCCGCTCCCGAAGGATTACCGTCGGCCGTAATGGTTACACCGGGTAACTTACCCTGCAAACCCTTCATCGGGTTGTTCTCGTTCTGTTTCTTGAGATCATCTACATCCACTACACTGACGGCGCCGGTCAAATCCACTTTGCGTTGCGTGGTGTAACCTGTGACGATAACTTCGTTCAGTTCTTCAGAAACTTCTTCCAAGAAAACAGTAAGGGATGATTTGGCAGCAACCCGAACTTCTTTGTATCCGACATAGGAGATAGTTAACATCTCCCCTTCGGGGACAGAGATAGCAAATACGCCATCTATATCCGTGATGGTACCTTCTTTGGAAGCGGTAACCACGGAAGCCCCAATAATGGGTTCCTGCGTCTTGGCGTCGATGACCTTACCGCTCACCGCCACGGCTTGCGCCAAGAGGTAAGGGGAAATCATCATTACCAGTACAGGTAAAAATAATTTGATGTGCTTCATAATATTTGAATTTAAGTTTTCGATATTATTTACAATGCATAACTTTGTCCCAAGGGACTTTTTCCGCCGTTTGTCAGTGGAGTATTATCACTTGAGCCGGAAGTTTGACACATATAAAACGTTACAAAGAGTTGCTCTGTTTTGGGTTGCATGTAGTTTTTCATACTATTCACAAATAATCGGTTAAACATTTATTATCTTTGTTACTTATTTTCTTGCACCATTGATGAAATATTCCGTGCCATTTGTACGAATGACAATATTGTTCTTCATCATGATTTTTTTCACGGTTGCCTTTTCGTCCACATGTTCAAGAGAAGTCACAACAGAATTCTCACCGATACGGAATGCCGCACGACGAATCACTTGAGCAGGTTGTGATTTTATTTCAAAGTATCCACGCAGTCCTTTCATTGATTCATTATCACCTGCATAGGGGAAATAAAGGGTATTGTCCTCACCTAAGAATAATAAATTCTCATTTCCTGCCTCAAGGTGGGTTTGTGTATAAATGCCGTGGAAGATAACATCGGTCGTTTCGGTAGTAGAAGGAGCAGTAGCGTTGATAACCACATTGTTAAAGACAGGATTTTCCACTTGTTGTGCGGGTTGTATGATATACGGTGTACCGGCAACTATCTCGGTCGTCTCTTTGAAGCATAAGGTTACTTCGTCGCCATTAAGTATCGTTTTATCTAAAGCACATATTTTCGAGCCTGCCAAGTCGCTCTTCGCGATTTGTGTTGCATCAAGATTAAACGGCAGGCAGAGCGTATTGTACATACCGGGTACTAAAGTACGAACAAGATGAGCATCCGTCGTTTGACCATTAAATACAGCCCATTCGGATGTGCTATTGGCCGCCTCATCTATGGTAGCATATTTAGGAATCAAAACAACATCGGTGAAGTTGAAAGCAGCAGAACCTTGCTTATCCATCTGAATCATCAAGCGGTCAGAAGCAACTTGATCAATGATAGTCAAAGGATTAACCTTGGTAAGGTCTAATTCAGCATAACCTACATAACGTTTAAAAGGATTACCCGCTATTTCATCCGTAGCAGGTTCCGACTTGGCAATCACGCCGGGGTCTTCCCAGTTGGCACGCAAGAAGATGAGGTTGTCCGTAGTGGGGCACTCGCTATAGAAGCGCATCGTTTTGTACTTATCCCAGTCTTTTACAGCGGTGAGGACCTCTTTAAACACTTCTAAATTGCTCCACTCATCAACCCAGAAATATCCCGTCCAAATAGTCTTTCCATCTTTCAACTGACCTGCCTTACCTTCAAATATCTCGGCTTCAAGCACAGTGAACCCACCGCCACATAATTCCATGCCATACACTTTGCAGGAGTCAACCATGTCCTGGGTCATATACACAACATATGAAGACGAACCTGGTATACGGGAGAAATGAGTACCCGGAAGTTTTTTACCGTTGGCGTGAAGTTCAATATCATCTTCTACACCTTTAAGAGACAGTAATAATTTATTGCCCGGTTGTGCATCTCTAAATAACGTACTTGGCAGAATGAGCGTACTCCCCCAATTTACGAATTGCTCTCCCGACCAAATAGTAGTCGCGCCCACATTGTCCTTTGGGATAAGTTCAATACGCGTCAAATTAAATGGGCTAGAAGTTTGTTTGTCCATTTGAACCAGCAAATGGTCAGAATTAACAGCATCAATGATAGTCAAAGGATTGACTTTTGTGAGATCCAACTCAGCATATTCTGCATAACGTTTTAATGGATTGGATTCTGCTGTTTCATCCGTAGCGGGCTCCGACTTAGCAATTACACCGGCTTCCTCCCAGTTAGCAAGCAAGAAAATAAGGTAATCTCTTGTAGTACATTCATGGTAAAAACGCATTGCCTTGTATTCTTCCAACGAAATCGCCGTTAACGCTCCTTTAGAGACTTCTAATGTTCTCCAATCATCTACGTAGTGTTGCCCCTTCCAAATCGTAGTAGCAGTAACTGAGAATACGGACAGCCATAATGCCACCACACAAGTTAATAAGCGAAAATTGTCTTTCATAATCGTAAAGATTTATTAGTTAATAAGTTTATTTTGGTTGACCCATAATAGTATATGGCTTTCCATTTCGATAAATAATGACACGCCCGTTTTCCAGACGTTTTTGAACGTTCATATCTGCACTCTGTTGCCACAATGCAGACGGTGTATCCGTGTGCTTTTCCTGATGAATATCCGTTACTTGTATTTCACCGGAGTAACAATTGATACTCCACTGATGCGACTGCATGCCATAGATACGGTTGGTGTAACTGGCAATGTCGTTGACATACATTACAAAAACGGAATTATCTATATAGATATCTATATTATACACATTATTGGACGGCTGAGTAAAAAAGTACCCATCTATATATTCAATAAAACCTCGACCTCCCTCTTGCTCAAAATTGATTTTACGTAATCCGTTATTCTCCGGGTTGACAATCACGGAATAGAAAGTGTTTGCTTTGGGGTCACGCACTACCGAAACTCCGAATTTAGCATCATTTTGCGAAGTAGTAACGGTAAAATGAATATGATTCTGTTGTTCAATAGCAGGGAAGAACTGCGACTGCCCGGATGACATCGTCATTGATGTTTGCGGTAACAAAACAGATTGATTGAAATATGAACGCAAGTTGTCTATCTTACCTAAAGTCAACGATCCGTCTTCATGCTGTACCAATTGATATGCCACCATCGTTCCTGCCCAATCGGGTTCACCGTTTCCGTTATTCACAGCCGTATTGTCATTATTCGGTCTTGTAGGACACCAGCCCCATAAATAACGATGATTTCCGTCGGATGCAGTCTTACCGGCATAAAGCCCACGGCTATCTAAAAAACCTTCGTGATTATCCGGCCATATACCGGCATCATTTTTCGTACACTCAGCCAATCCCGCGTACGTACGCGATTTAAAATATTGTACCCTGCGTATATTTCTATGCTGCTCCGAATAAACAAGATACCACCAGTCACCCATCTTAAATACATTCGGGCACTCGTAGAAACGATCCCACATAGTATTCATAAAAATACCTTTGTGCGACCAATTCTTACAATCCGACGAAGTAAACTCAGCTAATACATTGCGCCGGTCCTTACCAGTAGCAACCAACATGTGATAAAGACCGTCTTCTGTTTGAAAAACTTCTGGATCACGAAAATCATCTTTGTAATAATACCAATCATGACCATTTAAGCGAAAACTTGTTTTGGTCCAATTGATACCATCTTTGGATGTGGCATACATCACAACCTGGCGCGAGTCATTAGAACCAACTTCCGATTTATTTCCAGTATAGTAAAAATAATACGTTTGGTCCTTCTCACAATAAACCACCGACCCAGTACCAATTGCAGCATCTTGATCGTGATAACCTCCTGTGGGCAATACTTGCGCTTTATATTGGTAGGATGTCAAATCGGTGGTCTCTACAGCATATACAGGATGATACGTCGCACCGTTAGGACGAAACTCTTGCAAATAATAGACACGGAAATTCTTTGCGATGGAATCATAGAATGGCATGGGATCACCCACAAACCCTACATTGGGATGAAAATAAAAGACGTTAGCCATCAGAGGATAACACAATAGTGTAACATATACAAGCAGAAACACACGTCTTTTCATACAATTCTTGATTTTTGACATGCAAAATTACATATATTATCGCACATACGATGCGAGAAATATACACTTTAATAAAAAAAATGTTTCACACCTCTTGACATGAAACATTTGTTTCACAATTTGGTCATTTTATTTTATTCTCTTCGTTTGGCGCATGACCAAATTCCTGCCTGTAACATTTGGCAAAATACGACGGCGTGGCAAATCCTGTGGCGTAGGCAATCTGCTGAATTGTATCATCGGTTTGTTGCAACAATTGCTGGGCTTTGCATAGCCGCATGTGCCTGATAAGGTCTAATGGCGCATATCCCATCAACTGTTTCGTTTTACGGAATAGTTGTGTGCGGCTCATGCCAAGGACACCGCTGAGGTCTTCAATACTCCATTCGGAATCATCAATATGTGCATCCATCTCTTTCTGCAACCGCTCCACAAAGAGTTCGTCTTGGGATTTATTGACCTTAATACGATTGAGTTCAGCACGCATAGTGTCTAATTGCTCTTTCTGTTGAGCGACCAGGCGGGCATTCTCTTCACGTTCTTTATGCACACGCTTGCGATACCTATCCACGCGGTACAAGACAAATAAACAACTGATAAGCAGAACAATAAATGCAATCAAAGAAAAGGTTGCTGTCCGTTGTGACTGCCAGCGACTATTCAGATTTCCCACTTTCTGCTCCAACATACGAATAGCATCCACTTCGTGGTTGGTACGCTCCGCCATTTGTTGCATAGAGCGCGCTACATCCTTATTAACCAATATGGTTTGTAATTCTGTTTCACGCTGATAGGGTTGGTGAGTCAATATGGCGGCAGCTGTCTGTATCACGATATCTCCCCTACTGGGATAGGTGGCGCTTGCATCCAAATAGCCATCCAAGATGGCAGCCACACCGCCATTAGGACCCGCTATGGCATCAACACCTACTATATATACGTGCCTATCGTACACGCGCTTGCGCACGACTTCATGAGCACCCAAAGCCATAACATCGTTTTGAGCCACAATCACATCAATTGCAGGATTCACAGTCAGTACCGAATCGACCAATAAACGTGCCTTATCTTGAAACCAATCCGCATAAACCTGACTAACAATAGTAATAGCAGGCTGCTGACGAATACCGTCCACAAATCCCTTGTGACGAAGTTCAGCGGGCGACGAATGGGGTAACCCTAATATCTCCAACACTCTGATTTGCTTATCCGCTGTTAAGGAAAGATCATCAGCAAGCGAAGAAACATAGTCTGCCAACAAGCGTCCCACTTGGTAATTATCTCCTCCAACAAAAGCCGTATATTTTTCTCCGGTAACATGTCTGTCGGATATGATAACAGGAATACCGGCATCGTAAGCACGGCTGACAGCAGGTTTGACTTCTTCCGCTTCATTAGGGCAGATAACTAACAAATCCACTCCTTCCGCAATAAAAGAATCAATTTGGGCACATTGTAATTGACTATTATCTTGCGCGTGACGGAAACGTAGGCTTAACTCCGGATGGAAAATCAGTTCGCGCTCCATTTCGCTATTCATATTTCTACGCCACTCATCATCAGAGCACTGGCTGACTCCAATCACGAATTGAGTGGTAGATGGACGCGTACAAGACAACAAGAAAAGTGCCAAAAAAGAAATAAATATATGCACAAATTGTTTCATGGTATTAAACATTTATTGCAATTGTGGTGCAAAAGTACAACTTTTTTTTGAAATAAGCAAATCTAACAAAAAAAAATCGTCCTTCGGGGCGATTTTTTTTGGACCTTCATAACCGCCAGCGAAATTCATGCTAAACTCAAAATGTGGGGCAACATAACTACCCCCGTGCCCCTCAATAAATTCGGCGAACTACTAAAGCGGAGACAGCTCGTGCAGAAGCGTCTCCATGGCGGAGAGAGGGGGTGCGTCGTGAAAGTCATTGAAAATCAAGCAGATAGACAGTTTGATGTTATACATGAATTATTGGAGGGTGACAATGGTGACAGTATTTCTAATATATATACCCGCGCGTATATGTGTATATATAAAACAACTGTCACCACTGTCACCACTGTCACCCACTCACCCTCTCACCCACTCACCACTCTCCTACTCACCCACTAAGCTTCGCGGCAATCAACCCTTGCGAAGTTGTTGCTCCGACGAAGCGCGTCTAAAGTTCGTGACCACTTCGCGACCACATGCAGCTAGCGGAAGCCCCGCCTAACCCCCGCCCAAACCTGCCAAAATCCTTGCTTTCTGTGGGCTTTGTGTTAGGCTTAGTAGGTCAGTACATGCTACGGAGATG
>JAGHTR010000136.1 GCA_018065205.1 Candidatus Colicola caccequi | reverse complement strand
GTAACGGCTACTTATACTCCGGTACCACCATTGTTGGATGGTATAGAGTGGAACCAAGGGGCTCCTTATTACAATAATTGTCCGTTGGATGGCGGATATCGGTCTGTAACAGGATGTGCAGCTACGGCAACAGCGCAAGTGATGCGCTATTGGAATTGGCCTGAAACAGGTACCGGATCGCATTCGTATTACTGCAGCCACCTCGCTTCTCAGTTGTCTGTTAATTTCGCCAATACTACGTACGATTGGGCAAACATGCCAAAAACAACAGCTGAATATAAAACAACTGCACAAAAGAATGCGGTGGCTACGTTGATGTACCATGTGGGTGTCGCTATTGATATGGATTATAGTAGTGAGGGCTCAGGAGCTCAAACGAGCAAAATAGCAACTGCGTTGGTTGATTATTTTGGTTATAAGAACACATGCGAGTATAAATCCACTTGTGAGTGGGACTATACTCGCGGAGAGTGGGTCATATCAGAACCGGCGGCTACTACGGCACAATACATGAGAGCAGAATTGGCTCAAGGCCGTCCTGTTATCGTGGGTGGCTTTGATAAAGATATTACTTCCGGACACGGATTCGTGTTTGAAGGCTATGATAAGAATGGCTTATTCTATGTTAACTGGGGTTGGTCGGGAATGTGCAATGGCTACTATGCAATCGATAATTTAGTACCGGAGCAATATGGTATTGGTGCCGGTGAGGCTGGAGAATATTCGTATTATTTGGAATATATTATAGGTATAGAACCGAATAAAACGGACGACCCATCAGTCCCCAAAGAGATTCGTGGCTTACAATATGGACAAGCCTTGTATGTAGAGCAAGAATCTAATTTCTGGGCAGTAGATTTGTATAATGATTGGATTGATAATGCTTATGTTTATCCTGAGTTATATTTCAATATAATAGCGAAGAGTAAGACTTTATTGGCAGGAACGTATAACTTGGAGTATGTGGAGTATCAACCTACTTCAGACAAGGTAATCAAACTTAAATCGGATGGTGTTGTGACAATTAGTCTGGCACAAGGAGGGAAATATCGTTTTGTGGGTTCTTTTGTGGGGACTGATGACCGAACCTATACCTTTGATCAGAAAGTTCTCATTGCAACATACGATTATCAAACGAAGGAAGAACTTACTCTGGAGGATAAGTTAGAGAGTGCTACAATCATTATAGAGGACTATAAGTCAGTTGCTTTTACTACTACCGATGGGTTGTTTACCGTGTTGGGTGAGAAAGCAGGTGCTTTGTCAAGTCCGACTTATGACACCGGTCAAAAAGATCTACGTAATTATGCCAAAGGCACCTTTACGTTGACCTATAATGCCGGAAATATGACCAAGGTAACCTTTAACCTCTCTGAACAAGGTAAAAAACGTCAGGCCACCATTACTCCTTCGGTTGGAAACATGACCTATGATGTAGAGAATGGTCATGTGGTTTGGACCGGTAATGCTGCTCAAGTGGTCTTTACTGTGGGTGATAAGGCTACTTATGGATCGGATGGCAGTAGTAAAGGTGGACAATTTGATTTTGTCTCAATGGATTTGGAATTAACCGAATCGCCTGCTCCTCAAAGGTATGATATTGTAGTTAATAGTGCCGATCTTTCTCGTGGAGTGGCTATCGGTGGCGGTTCGTTTGAGGCTGGTTCTAATGTGATGATTATGGCTGCTAATACGGACGAAAATTATGTCTTCGACCAGTGGAACGATGGTAATAAAGCTGCTGCGCGTTATGTAACGGTATCTGAGGATATTACTTACACGGCTTTCTTTGTCCCAAAATCATCCGAGACATGTATCGAGGTGGCCTCTAATGATGAGACACTTGGTACGGCCGTTGTGGCTGTGATGGCTATTCCAACCAATGGGGGTACGTTCTTGCGTTGGGATGACGATAATACGGATAATCCACGTATCATCAATGAATTGGATGGCACCCTCTATACGGCCATATTTGCGACGAATCCCTCCGATGTGCAAAAAGTAGAGAGTAACGATGGTCAAGCGATACGCAAGATTATTAAGGATGATAGGCTTTATATTATTCGTAATGGAATAGAGTATATCGCTACCGGTGCTCGCACCAAGTAATGACAGAAAAAATAGTTTTTGCCATCTTCCATGTCCGTTTTTTTGCAAAAAATAACGAAAAAATGCATTTTTTTGCAAAATTATTTGGTCAATTCAAAAAAAAGCAGTACCTTTGCACCGCTTTTCAGCCGAGTAGTCCCTTTGGATGGGGCAACGGGGCGGAGGAAACCGCCACTATAGCTCAGTGGTAGAGCAGCGGTTTTGTAAACCGCCGGTCGTTGGTTCAAATCCGACTAGTGGCTCA
>JAGHTR010000145.1 GCA_018065205.1 Candidatus Colicola caccequi | reverse complement strand
GTAATCTCACGAATGATATTCTTGTGGGATAAATTCTGAAGAGGTGATAAGTGTTCCATGCTAAGATAGTATTAAAATCGCAGCGAAATTACTACTTTTTTAGCATATTTGCAAATTTATTTCATCAATTATACTTGCAGTATTGATTTTTATCAAAATAATATCAAAATAAAAATGTATGTCAATTGCAAATTGCTTCTGCCATTTTGTCAGCCATATACACTTTGGCATGGTTTTGGTACAATACATTTCGAACCCATTGTATGGGTACTCAAAATAGTTAATTATTAAAATTGATATAGTATGGCAACCATTAAAGTTACATCGGAAAACATTTTTCCTGTTATTAAAAAGTTCTTGTATTCGGATCATGAAATCTTTCTTAGAGAGTTGATTAGCAATGCCGTAGATGCCACTCAAAAACTCAAAACCCTGTCCCGCTCCGGCGACGTAAAAGGTGACTTGGGTGACGTACGTGTACGTGTATTAATCGATAAGAAAAAGAAGACCCTTACCGTACAAGACCATGGTATCGGTATGACCGCCGAAGAGGTAGATAAGTACATCAACCAAATCGCTTTCTCCGGTGCCGAAGAGTTCGTGAATAAATACAAAGACCAAGCCGAGGCTATCATCGGTCACTTTGGTTTAGGTTTCTACAGCGCCTTTATGGTGGCTGATAAAGTGGAGATCTTCACACTCAGTTACAAAGACGACGCCAAGGCTGTTCATTGGTCCTGCTCAGGTGACACCGAAGTAGAGATGGAAGACACCATCAAAGCCGAGCGCGGAACGGACATCGTGCTGCATATCAACAAGGAATTTGAGCAATACTTAGAAGATGCTACCGTAGAAGGGTTGCTCAAGAAATACTGCAAGTTCCTGCCGGTCGAGATTGCCTTTGGCAAGAAAAAAGAATGGAAGGATGGCAAGGAGGTTGAGTTGGACGAAGAGAACATCATCAATAATGTTGCTCCGGCATGGACCAAAAAACCGGCGGACCTGAAGGAAGAAGACTATAAGACTTTCTACCACGAGTTATACCCCACGCAGATGGACGAACCGCTCTTCCATATCCATCTCAACGTGGATTATCCGTTTAACCTGACAGGTATATTGTATTTCCCCAAGATCAAGAGCAACCTGGATGTGCATAGAAACAAGATTCAACTCTACTGCAACCAAGTGTTCGTGACGGACGAAGTGGAGAATATCGTGCCGGAATACCTGACGCTCCTGCATGGCGTAATTGACAGCCCCGATATCCCGCTGAACGTAAGCCGCAGTTACTTGCAAAGTGACAACAACGTCAAGAAGATTTCCAGTCACATCACCAAGAA
Organism: Candidatus Colicola caccequi; assembly: GCA_018065205.1. Lineage (GTDB taxonomy): Bacteria > Bacteroidota > Bacteroidia > Bacteroidales > Paludibacteraceae > Colicola > Colicola caccequi. The sequence goes on along the minus strand of JAGHTR010000145.1, from coordinate 12,241 downwards.
AGTGGCTGACAAATTGGCAGAGATGTACAAGACTGACAAGGCTGACTTCGAGAAAAAATGGGATGACATCAAAATGTTCATTCAATTTGGTATGCTGACCGACGAGAAGTTCTACGAGAAAGCCGTTGACTTTGCTCTGCTCAAGAACTTAGACGGCGAGTATTACACCCAAAAAGACTACATCGAAAAAATCAAAGCCAACCAAACGGACAAAGATGGCAACATCGTTGTTTTGTACACGCAAGATAAGGACCTTAACTACACCTATATCGAACGTGCCAAACAAAAAGGCTATGACGTACTGGAGATGACCGGCGAATTGGATGTGCATCAGATGAGCCAAGCCGAACAGAAGAATTCAGTGGGAAGTGAAAGTGAGAGTGAGAAGAAGGCGATGCTGCGTTTTGTTCGTGTCGATAGCGACGTCATCGAGAACATCATCAAGAAAAACGTAAACGAAAACGCAAACGATAACTATACCGACGAGCAGAAAGAAGGTATGCGCAAGGCTTTTGAGCAAGTGCTACCGGAGAATAGTAAACTGAATTACCACATCAACTGCGAAGCCACCGCCGAGGATGCTCTGCCTGTTTTCCTGACGCAGAACGAGTTCATGCGCCGTATGAAGGAGATGAGCGCCCATCAACAAGGCATGTCCTTCTACGGACAGATGCCGGATCAATACAACGTAGTCATCAACACCGCCCATCCGTTGATTAAGGAACTGATGGACAAGATGACAAGCGAGAACGTAAACGAAAACGTAAACGTAAACGAGAACGTAAACGCAAACGAAAACGCAAACGAAAAGACAGAAAAGAAAGGAAAGACAGAAAAGACCGTTTGGACGCTGAAGGACCAAGACGAGCGTTTGAAGCAACTATTTGATATTGCGCTCCTCGCCAGCGGGCAACTCAAAGGTGAAGCATTGGCTAACTTTGTGAACCGAAGTGTATCGCTTTTGTAAAAAAATTTGCGTATCTCAAAAAAAAGCAGTACCTTTGCACCCAAATTAGGGCAAGATATGGTTTATTTCTTAAGTGACGCCCACCTGGGTTCAAGAGCAATTGAGGACAATGCTGCACACCAACAACGTGTGGTGGATTTATTGACTCGCATGGGTCAAGACGCGACTGCTATTTATCTGCTTGGAGATATATTTGACTTTTGGTACGAGTATATCTGGGGGCATAAAGATAAAAAGCAGTTCGCTCCATTGTTGGACTGTCTTCAATCGCTGACGGGCAAAGGTATTGAGGTGCATTATTTTATTGGCAATCATGACATCTGGACCTTTGGTTGGTTAGCCAAACGGACCGGTGTCATAGTGCATAAAGAGCCTTATGAGACAACATTGAACGGCAAGCGTATTTTTATGGCTCATGGCGACGGAATGGTGCCAAATGATTATGCTGCTCGCTTAGACAAGGGCATGCAAAAACGCATCCGTTCGTTCATGCGATTACGTGCCTTCTTCCACCACCCTATTCCACAATTCGTATTTCGTCTCTTGCCACCCTGTTTGGGCAATGCGTTCGGATATGAATGGGCTCGTCGCAGCCGTCTGAAAGAGTTCGCGCATCCTTGTCCATACAAGGGTGAAGATAAGGAAGAACTGGTGCTGTTTGCCAAAGAAAGAGAGCATCAGCAACATTACGATTATTATATATTCGGGCATCGACATATTGAGTTGGATTTGATGATTTCGCGCGAGTCACGCGTGGTTATATTAGGTGATATGTTCAAACTATGGACATACGCTCAGATGAGCGAGGAGGGCCGTTTGGAGTTGAGCGTTTAGCGTTTAGAGTTTAGAGAGATATGCATACACGAGAAGAACAATTGCAGGCCTTTGATAGGTTATTAACCATCATGGATGAACTGCGGGTTAAATGTCCATGGGACAAGAAACAGACCTTTGAGAGTTTACGACAGAACACCGTAGAGGAAGCCAATGAACTGGCAGCTGCTATCATTCGTAAGGACATGAATGAGATTAGCAAAGAAGTGGGAGACGTGCTGTTGCATGTCGTTTTTTATGCCAAGATGGGCAGCGAGACGGGAGATTTTGACATGGCAGATGTATGCAATCGGTTATGCGATAAACTGATTTTCCGTCACCCCCATGTTTATGGAGAGGTTGCGGCACAGAACGCAGAGGAAGTGAGTCATCTATGGGAGCAAGTCAAGTTGAAGGAGAAAGGCGGCAATAAGACCGTTCTGGGTGGTATTCCGGACAGTCTACCCAGTCTGATTAAGGCTTACCGCATCCAAGATAAAGTGGCTAATGTAGGGTTTGATTGGGAAAAGAAAGAAGACGTGTGGGATAAAGTGAAAGAAGAGATTGGTGAGTTCGAAGCCGAAATGCGTGAACAAACTAACGTAAACGTAAACGTAAACGTAAACGAGAACGTAAACGAGAACGAAAACGTAAACGCAAACGCAAACGTAAAACGTGAAATGACGCAAGAGTTTGGGGACTTGCTTTTCTCGTTAATCAACGTGGCCCGGTTATACAAGATCAAGCCGGATAATGCGTTAGAGATGACCAATGGTAAGTTCACCAGACGATTTAATTACATTGAGCAAAAAGCTGCCCAACAAGGGTTGCGGCTGCAAGACATGACCATTGACGAAATGGAAACGCTGTGGCAGGAAGCCAAACAGCAAGAAAAGGGAGTAAAGGAATAGACCGAGTCTATTCAATCACAGGTTGCTTAAAGATTTGTGATTTAGGTGAGAACTTAGAATCCGATTCAACCACCAACTCAATCGTATGCTCACCCGTCTTGATGGGCCGATAGCCCAGACGCAATGCTGCGAAACTATACCCGGGCTTAAAGAGGAGTTGCACATGTTTGGTATCCGATTCAGGAAGCAGAATAGCACGGAAGTCGTCACCCATCTGAGCAGACGGAATCAAACTGAGGGTATCTACATTCATACGGGCAGCAATTAAATCATTTGCAACCGAACCAAATCCTGCCACAAAAACAACCGTATCACCTACATGAATAGGTTTGAGATGGTAATAGCCATCCAGGGGAGAGACCGCAACGGAATCAAGAGTATCCTGAGCAGCCACAATAGAATCGCCCCTATAAACGGGATTCAAATAGAAAGACGAATGCAAGATATAAGGGGTATAGGAAGCCTGACGAGACGAGCAAGCAGATATGACTCCTGCAAGAACAATCAAAGATATGAAAATAGATTTTTTCATAGTGCGGCATATAGGACTCGAACCTACACTCTCATCGAACTAGATCCTAAGTCTAGCGCGTCTACCAATTCCGCCAATGCCGCATTGTTGGGAACGAAAGCGGGTGCAAAGGTACAACTTTTTTTTTAATTATGCAAATATGAACGAAACTTTTTATAAAATTTTACCCAATGGTGTACGGATTGTGTATCGACAACGTCCGTCCGAGGTGGTATATTTAGGTATTATGGTGGGAGCCGGTACACGCGATGAGAAAGAGGAAGAAAGTGGATTGGCGCACTATATTGAGCATTGTGTTTTCAAAGGATGCAAGCCATTCCAAAACCCTTTATCCAATCAAGGGAAAGAGTTGACGGCAAGAGATATTATTGATCAAATAGAAGGCGTTGGCGGAGAGATCAATGCCTATACGACCAAAGAAGAGACCACTTTTTATGCTGCTACGCCAAAGAGGTATTGGAAAAGGGCATTAAAGTTAATTGCTTCCATGATACTGCATCCTACTTTTCCTAAAGAGGAGACAGAAAAAGAAGTGGAAGTTATCTTAGATGAGATTGAGAGTTACGAAGATAGTCCGAGCGAATTGATTTATGATGATTTTGAGTCATTAGTCTTTAAAGGTCATCCGTTAGCAAGACCTATTTTAGGAACGCGTAAGAGCGTGCGTGCGCTCGCAAAGAGCAAGTCTATCGCTCAAGAATTCATGGCACGTAATTATACCTCTGACCAGATGGTCGTGTTTGCGCAAGGAGATGTATCCCTCAGCCAATTAGAAACCCTGACTAATCAATTATTTAAGGATATCAAGGCCGGTGGAACTTCGCATACTCCTTACGATGCTGCCCCAAAAGAACATGAGGTTCGATACAAAAAACACACCCATCAGGTGCATGTTATGTTAGGAGGATTGGCCTATCCGATAGGTCACAAGAAACAACTGGCTCTGTACCTGCTGAATAATATCTTAGGCGGAGGTAGTATGTCGTCTAAACTTAATTTGCTTTTGCGCGAGAAGAAAGGCCTTGTTTATACCATTGAATCTCAATATACGCCCTTGAGCGATACCGGGTACTGGAGTATTTACTTTGCCTCGGACAAGAAAGATAAAGGCGAATGTATCCGACTGATTTTAGGTCAATTAGAAGCATTTAGGAAACATCCTATCAGTCAACACCAGTTGCAGAAATCGCTGCAACAATTGCATGGACAGATGGCTATTTCGTCAGAGAACCAAGAGAACAATGCGTTGGCGATGGCTAAGTTGATGTTGTATCACGGTTGTGCGCCCACTTGGGAAGAAACATTCCGAAAAATTGCTCAACTCACGCCCGATGATTTGTTTGATGTTGCGCAAGAAATCTTTCATCCAAGTAACATTTACACACTTATTTACGAATAGTGTTACAAAATAGGCACTTTTTTACACAAAATGATAGATAATGGCAGGAATTTTAAATTTTTCTGCCTTTTTATTTGCATATATCATTTTTATTTTGTAATTTTGCACGATTTTCCGCGTTTGTGCGGTAATTTATACAAAAAAAAGCAAATATTATTTATAATATATGATGAAAAAATTTTATACCTTATTCTGTTTATTTTTGTTGAGTACGGCCTTGATTGCCCAGACAAAAGTAACAGGTGTAGTTTTAGAAGACTCGGGGGAAGGTGCCATTGGTGCGAACGTTGTAGCTGAGGGTACAACAGTAGGTACAGTGACCGACTTTGAAGGTAACTTCGAGTTGATGGTTCCCGCAGGAGTTAAACACTTAATTATTTCGTCCATTGGTTTTAAGACACAAACCGTGACAGTTAAGCCTGTCATTAAGGTTACCTTAGCCAGTGAGGCCACCCAATTGGAAGACGTAGTGATTACCGGTATGGTTAAGCAAGACAAGCGTTTATTCACCGGTGCTGCTACCAAGGTTGATGCTGAGAAAGCCAAATTGGATGGTGTGGCAGATATCAGCCGTAGTTTGGAAGGACGTGCAGCCGGTGTGAGTGTGCAAAACGTGAGTGGTACATTTGGTACGGCCCCGAAGATTCGTGTTCGTGGTGCCACATCTATTTATGGTGCATCTAAGCCGTTATGGGTAGTAGATGGTGTCGTTTTGGAAGATGCTGTTGAACTGAGTGCAGACGATCTGAGTAGTGGTGATGCTACTACCTTGATTGCCAGTGCCATCTCGGGTATCAACGCCGATGATATTGAAAGTTTCCAAATCTTGAAAGACGGTTCTGCAACCTCTATCTATGGTGCTCGCGCCATGGCCGGTGTGATTGTTGTAACCACCAAGAAAGGTCAAGCCGGTAAGAGCAAACTAACCTATAATGCAGAGTTAACCTACCGCATGATTCCTGACTATTTGGATTACAACATTTGTAACTCGCAAGAGCAGATGGGTATTTACCAAGAGTTAGAGCGTAAAGGATGGCTTGAGTATTCATCATTGGCACAAGCTAAGAGTTTCGGTATCTACGGAAGTATGTACGATGCTATCAATGCCGGTTTGATTGAGAACACCGAAAGTGCCAAGAACACGTACTTACGTCAAGCCGAGTTCCGCAATACCAACTGGTTTAAGGCCTTATTCAATCATACGATTATGCACCAACACTCGTTGAGTTTCTCTACGGGTACGGACAAGGGGCGTATTTATGCATCATTAAGTGCATTACACGATCCGGGATGGTATAAATCCAGCCAGGTGCTGCGTTTTACGGCCAACTTAAATGCCAGTTATGACATCTTGAAGAACTTGACGGCTACTATTGTTACCAATGCCAGCTATCGTAAGCAAAAAGCTCCCGGAACAATTTCTGCTCAAACCGACCCTATTACCGGTGCAGTAAGTCGTGAGTTTGATATTAACCCCTTCTCGTATGCGATGAATACCGCTCGTGTAATGGGAGTGCATGACAATTATCGTCGTAACTACTGCGACTTTAACGAATTGGACGAGTTGGAGAAAAACTACATTGATTTGCAAGTAGTTGATGCTAAATTCCAAGGAGAGTTGAACTACAAGCCGGTTCGTGGTTTAGAGATTAGCGCCTTGGCATCTATCCGTTACTATTCCAGTCGTACCGAGCATAACATCAAGGACGAGAGTAACATGGCTCGTGCCTACCGTGCAGGTATTGATCCGGAGAACTCTACCATTCGTGATATCAACTCCTATTTATACACAGACCCTGATAACACTAAGGCAGAACCTATATCTATTTTGCCAATCGGTGGTATCTACGATTTGACGGAGTATAAACTGTTATCTACGGATTTCCGTGGAACCATCTCCTATAATGCTGATTTAGGTAAAAACGGTGACCACATCATCAGTTTATTTGCCGGAGCAGAAGGTAACATGAGTGACCGTCAGTACACCTGGTTCCGTGGTTGGGGATATCAATACAATAATGGTGGTGTACCATTTAGTGATTATAAGTTATTCAAGCAAAGTCAAGAGGAGAACTCCAACTATTTTGCAAATGAATTTACTTACTATCGCAATTTAGCCTTCTTTGGAATGGCAACCTATTCCTATCAAGGTCGTTATACTATTAACGGAACTATTCGTTACGAGGGTACCAATAAGTTAGGTAAGTCCAGAAGTGCACGCTGGTTGCCGACATGGAACGTCAGTGGAGCATGGAATGCTCATGAGGAGCGTTGGTGGGCACCTACGTTTGGTAACGCATGGACCTATGCAAGTTTGAAAGCCAGTTATTCGTTGACTGCAGACCGTGGACCCAGTAATGTAACTAACTCGTTGGCAGTCTTCCAAAGTTACAGTCCTTACCGTCCCAGCACCGTTGCATCCGAGACCGGTATTCAATTGGCAGACTTGGAGAATAGTGAGTTAACCTACGAAAAGAAACATGAGTTAAATATTGGTGTAGCCTTTGGTTTTGTTGACAACCGCATCAATTTAGAATTTGACTGGTACAAACGTAATAACTACGATTTGATTGGTTTTGTTCAAACGATGGGTGTAGGTGGTCAAACCACTAAATTAGCCAATGACGCCACCATGGAGTCAACCGGTGTTGAGTTTACTATATCCACCGTTAATTTCAAGCGTAAGAACTTCACATGGACGACCGACTGGATCTTTGGTTGGGCAACTAACAAAATCACCAAACTGGATTCATATTCCGAGGTTTATGAGTTAGTGAATGGTTATGGTCGCTTGCAAGGTTATCCTGTTGGCGCATTGTTCTCTATTCCTTTTGCAGGACTTACCGAGGAAGGTCTTCCTACTTTCTACGGAGATGCGCAACACACTGCCGAGAATATCATCGGTCCTAGCAACTACGGTGATTTGAACTTCCAAGAGTACGATCCTGAATATTTGAAATTCCTCAAGTATGAAGGTAGTATTGATCCTACTATTACCGGTTCGTTTGGCAACACGTTCGGCTTCTTGGAGAACAGTTTGAAAGTAAACGTTTATTTCACTTACAGTTTTGGTGGTGTAGTACGTTTGGATCCATTATGCTATGTATATAGTAGCCAATACAACGACTTGACTGCCAGTATGAAAGAAATGAAGAACCGTTGGATGGTTCCCGGCGACGAAGCACGCACCAGCATCCCTGCCATTGCTACCACTCGTCAATATAGCAGTGTTGAGAACTTGAACTCTGCTTATTCGGCATACAACTACAGCGATCAACGTGTGGCTAAGAGTGACTTCATTCGTCTGAAAGAATTATCCGTTAGTTATGACCTACCAGCCAAGTACTTTGAGGGTCAGAAGGGTGTTTCTTCATTTACCGTTAAATTGAGTGCACAGAACCTTTGGTTGGCTTATGCTGACAAAAAATTAAACGGTCGTGATCCTGAGTTCTATAACACCGGTGGTGTAAGTTCACCTAACCCACGTCAATTTACTTTGACGCTCAAATTAGGACTCTAATATATAATAATATATAAGGAATATTAATTAATACGTATACGATTATGAAAAAGACATATATATTATTTACAAGTTTATTTGCATTCTTGTTAACCGGTTGTGATTTCTTGGACAAGAACCCGGACATGCGTGCATCAATTGATACCAAACAAAAGGTTCAGTTGTTATTAGTCAGCGCCTATACTAATGGTAATAGTGGTCCTATTATGGAGTTCTCTTCGGACAATATCATCGACAACAATGCTCCTGATAAGTATGGCAAATGCCGCAGTTTATTGCCATTGGATAAGATGTATGATGAGATTTTCGGTTGGGAGCCGGTTGTTAGTAGTGGAGCACAAGATTCGCCCAAGTATCTTTGGGATGCCAATTATGTTGCTATTGCAGCAGCCAATCAAGCATTGAAAGCCATTGAGCGATTAGAGGCACAAGGTATTGATATGAGTGCAGAAAAAGGTGAAGCACTCTTGATTAGAGCATATCACCACTTTATGCTTGTTAATGTTTTCTGTCAAGCCTATCGTACCGATGAGCTTAGTAAGCAAGATTTGGGTATTGTATATATGACCGAACCGGAAACAACCGTTAAGCCGACCTATACACGTCCAAGTTTGACTGATACATACAACAACATCAAGAAGGATTTGGAAGAAGGTTTGCAATTGGTATCTGACAATTATTATACGGTGCCTAAGTACCACTTCAACGTAGCTGCTGCAAATGCTTTTGCTGCTCGTTTCTACCTGTATCATCGTGAGTGGGAGAAGGTTGTTGAATGTGCAGACAAGGTATTGGGTACTGATGATGCCACTATACTTAGCAAGTTGTTTGACCACCATTACGAGCATATTGTTTGTACCGATATTGAGCAAAGTATGAATGCATGGATTGATGTTAAATCACCAAGTAACTTGTTGATTTATACCACCATGTCTCAAGCTCCTTACACCAACTTTGCAGATTATGGTCGTTATCAATCCAAGGATGCAGCCTTAGATTACTCCTTAACAGGCAAAGGTCCATGCTGGGGAGATCGTAATTTAGTGGGTGCACTTAGTGTTTGGAGTATTGGTAGCGATCAATACGGAAGTTTCTTAGGCAAGTTCTTCTATCTGTTTGAATTCACGGATAAAGTGAATGGTTATGGTTATATCCATGGTGTAACTCGTGCCTTCACCTGCGACGAACTTCTCTTGAACCGCGCAGAGGCAAAAGTATATCTGAATAATTTAGATGGAGCAACCAATGACCTTCGCTTATGGTGCGAGAACATGAATGTTAATAAGAAGGTGATGACGATGAATGCCGATAGTACGGTTAAGTTGAATCGCACCGTCATCAAGAAATTCTACTCGGACAATGCAGGGACTCCATTTGCTCCTGAATTGCACAATACCGAGATGGTTCCGGATGGCACGATGGCAATTTCTGCAGAGCAACTGCCACTTATTCATTGCTGCTTACACTTCCGCCGCATTGAAAGTTTCCATGATGGTCAACGTTGGTGCGACTTAAAGCGTTATGGTATTGAGATTACTCACCAGCAAGGGAAAGATCCATTAAAGACTTTGAAGTGGAATGACGAGCGTAGAGCTATTCAGTTGCCACAAGAGGTTATCTTAGCCGGTATGACACCTAATCCAAGAACGGATATGAGTCTGCCAACCTCAGGAAGTGCAACAACCACTACTCCACCCAGCGAGCCTACAGTAACTATCTTCCCAGTTGGGTTGGGCAGCGTATCAAAGGCAACTAAATAATGAGTAACGACACGAAAGGATTATGAATATGAAACATATTAGTCAATTTCTATTAACGGCAGTGGTGCTGATTGGATTAGCATCCTGCGAGAAGGACAATTTTGGTCCGACCATCTTCGTGGACAGTCAGAAGGACACGACCGCTTACACGTATGCGTTTGACCAATGGTTGGATTCGGCCTTTGTTAAACCTTATAACTGCGAATTCCGTTATAAATTAGACGATGCAGCAATGGATCCTAACTATAACGTCGTTCCTGTTAGATTAGGTATGGCCGACACGTTGGCCCACTTAGCATTGTATTTATGGTACAACGTGTACGATACGGTTTTGAACCGCGTACAGGATTCAACTTTCCTGTTTGACAATGGTCCACGTATGATTCAGATTGTGGGTTCCAGTATGATTAATGCCTCTCAGGGAACTGAAAAATTAGGTTATGCCGAAGGTGGTATTAAGATTACTTTGATGAAAATCAACAAAATGAGTTGGACCGATATGGAGTTACTCAACGAGTACATCTTCAAAACCATGCACCATGAGTTCAGTCACATTCTGCACCAAAAGAAGACCTATCCGAAGGATTACGAGTCCATCACTCCGGGTGATTATGATCCTACCGGATGGCAGTATATGAGTGAGGATGAAGCGCACAAGCGCGGATTCGTTAGTAACTATGCTCGTTGCTCCACGCATGAGGACTTTGTGGAGACAATTGCCAACTATATTGTAAAGAGCGACACCTATTGGAATAACATGCTCAAGAAAGCCGGTACAGAAGGAGCCGGATATATCAATCAGAAGTTAGATATGGTTAAGACTTGGCTTTGGGAGCAATGGAAAATCAGTTTATACCAGATGCACCTGGAAGTTGCTAATCGTCAGACCTTCTTGAACTACGATGAGATTATGAAGGGTAACTATGACTATCATACTTTCCCCAACTATGATCCAAGCAAGGAGTTGAAATACAATCCCGCTGACGACATTATCAAGAAATAAGGAGGAGTATTATGAAAAGATATATTATTTTACTACTGGTTGCAGTTGTAGCGTTGGCAGGTTGCAAACGTGAAGAAGAGAATTTTTTTGATCGTTCTGCAGCAGAACGTGCACAGGATGCGATGATTAATGCTCGCACCATCATGCCTTCTGCAACAAACGGATGGGACATGTATTATTTTGCCAATCCGTACTCATCGGGTGTGCACATGACGCTTAAGTTTAATACTAACGGTCAGGTTGCTGTTACCGGTGAGCACAGCATGCGCACATCAAAAGGCACTCTTAAGACAGATACTGCCAGCGTTTGGGACATTGTTAATGACCTTTGCCCTATTTTGACCTTCAACACCTATAACGATGTGTTGCACTTCTGGTCCGATCCAATGGACGATGGTGTAGGTTATGAGGGAGACTATGAGTTCATCATTTTGGAGGCCAGCAAGGACATGGTTCGTTTGAAAGGCAAGAAATACGGAGCATATAGTTTTATGTTCCCTATTCCTGCGGACAAGACGGAAGAGGCCGTGTTTAGCGAAAGTACGCTTATGAGCCAACGTTTATTTAGCAACGGGAACATCCTTACCTACTCCGATAATGACAATTTAGTTAATTTATATGGTGGTACAACAGGCATCTTTGAAGTTACAGAATATGACAAAGCTCCCGGTGCAGAAGATCCGGAATCGTACACGTTCATTCCTACGAGTGATGGTATCTTCTTCAATTACGGTTTCCGCGACAACAAAACGACTCGTTACCTGCTGACGGACGAGGGATTGCAAGGTGGAACAGCCACGATTAGTGCCGGTCCTTTAGGAGACTATATGCAGCGTTATATGGTATTAAATGAGGCACAATGGAATATCTCTGTTACCAATGTATGCGATAGTACAAGTAAGTTATTAGCAGATCTGTTGGCATATTATCAAAAGAGCAAACCAAAGTCCGTTTTAAGAGACTTTACCATTCATTATGTAGCTTCTAAATATGAAGGAGAACCCGGCACGTATGTACTGACCTACACCTATTCAACGGATGGCAAGAAAAACGCAAGCGGTAAATTTGTTTTTGATGTTCAATTTGATAAGGAAACAATTACATTGCAATACAAAGAGCCGTATGATGATGCCGGTAAAAACATCATCAATAATGCCAATATTGGTCCGTTGTTGACCAAAGTCTTTGAGGCAATGAAAGGCACCTATGATATTGCCACAACAACAGAAAAGATAAATCCGACACTGGGTATATCCCTTACCAACAAACAAACATCTTCGTTGGTATGGTATTTAACCGGAACGGAGTAATAAAATAAATGTTTGATTTTAAAAAT
>JAGHTR010000204.1 GCA_018065205.1 Candidatus Colicola caccequi | reverse complement strand
ACTCCCCAGAACTCCCGACCGCGAGTCGAGTACTCCGGAGCCACTGTTGCTGCCTTCAGCAACGATCCACAACATAGTGTCAACACCAATAATACAAAATGTTTCTTCATATACATGCAATTGCGAGCGCATGAGCGCATAATTTAGCATACAAAGATACACTTTTTTTTCGGGTTGAACAAATAAATATAATTTATTTTGTTTTTTTGCATATTTTTATTGCATTATTCCTTTTTTTTTTGTACCTTTGTGCGTTTTTTGTAGAATAGCAATTAAATATCATTTAAAATGGATACAAAATATAATCCTACAGACATTGAAGCCAAGTGGTATCAGTACTGGTTAGACAACAAACTTTTTCATAGTGAACCGGACGGTCGTGAGCCCTTTACAGTGGTTATTCCTCCTCCAAATGTAACAGGTGTGCTACACATGGGGCATGTATTAAACGAGACCATCCAAGATGTACTTGTTCGCCGTGCACGACTGCAAGGCAAGAACGCATGTTGGGTACCGGGTACGGACCATGCTTCGATTGCTACCGAAGCCAAGGTAATTAAACGTCTCAAGGAGCAGGGTATCAACAAGAGCGATTTAACTCGCGAACAGTTCCTCAAACACGCTTGGGATTGGACGGACGAACATGGCGGAATCATCCTTAAGCAACTGCGTCAATTAGGCTGCTCCTGCGACTGGGATCGGACGGCATTTACGATGGACGAAACACGTTCAAAAGCCGTCATTTCGGTCTTCTGCGATTTATATCGTAAGGGGTTGATTTACAGAGGATTACGTATGGTTAACTGGGACCCTGAACGGCAAACGGCTCTGAGTGATGAGGAGGTTATTTACCACGACGAACACAGTAAGTTCTACTACCTCAAATACAAGGTCGTTGAGAAGGGAGTTACCAACCCTGAGACCGGGGCTGATTACGCCGTTGTAGCTACCACGCGTCCCGAAACAATCTTTGGTGATATTGCAGTTTGTATCAATCCCAAAGAGGAGAAGAATCAGTGGCTGAAAGGTAAGCACGTAATTGTGCCGGGCGTTGGTCGTGAAATACCTATTATTGAGGACCGCTATGTAGAAATCGGATTTGGTACAGGTTGCCTCAAAGTAACTCCGGCTCATGATGTGAATGACTATGCATTAGGTCAAAAATACGACCTCAAGACGATTGATATCTTCACAGCGGACGCTCACCTCAATCTTGAGGAATTAAAGGGTGAGAACCTGCAACATAAAGCGCTGGACTTTGATAAATACCATGGTATGGACCGCTTTGATTGCAGAAAGCAGATTATTGACGATTTGCAGGCACTTGACTTAGTGGATAAGATTGAGGATTATGACAATAAAGTAGGCTATTCCGAGCGCACCAATGTACCTATTGAACCGCGTTTGAGTCTGCAATGGTTTATTCGCATGCAGCACTTTGCCGATATTGCTTTGCCGCCTGTTATGAATGATGATATTGTCTTCTATCCGGCTAAGTATAAGAACACCTACCGCAACTGGCTAGAGGGCATCAAGGATTGGTGTATATCTCGCCAATTATGGTGGGGACATCGTATCCCTGCTTACTATGATGCTGACTTATTGGCTCAAACGGGATTGGAGAATTATCCCAACGACAAGATTATCGTGAGTGAGACCAAGCCGGAGGGCAATTATGTACAAGATGAAGGGGCTTTAGATACCTGGTTCAGTTCATGGTTATGGCCTATTTCGCTCTTCCTGAAGGATGGCTCCGAAATCACCAATCAGCAATCAGCAATCAACAATAAGCAATTAAGTTATTACTACCCTACTGCCGATTTGGTTACGGGTCCGGATATTATCTTCTTCTGGGTGGCTCGTATGATTATGGCGGGATATGAATATATGGGTCAGATGCCGTTCAAGCACGTTTACTTCACGGGTATAGTGCGCGATAAATTAGGTCGTAAGATGTCCAAGTCATTAGGCAACAGTCCTGACCCGTTGGATTTGATTGAGCGATACGGGGCTGATGGTGTCCGAATGGGCATATTACTCTCTGCTCCTGCCGGAAACGACATCTTGTACGATGATTCCTTGTGCGAGCAAGGACGTAATTTCTGCAATAAGATATGGAACTGCTTCCGTATGGTGAAGGGATTAGAGGTGCAAGATATGCCCCAGCCCACTACTGCCAAAGAAGCTACTGAGTGGTTCCGCAATCAGTTGAGTCAAACGACAGTCGAGATAGATGATTTGATGAGTAAATACCGTCTAAGCGAAGCGCTGATGACTATTTATAAACTCTATACCGACGAGTTCTCCGGCTGGTACTTAGAGATGATCAAGCCGGCTTACCAACAGCCTATTGATGCTACTACGTATGAATGTACGCTGGCATTCTTTGATGAGATGTTACGTCTATTGCATCCCTTCATGCCATTTATCACAGAGGAGTTATGGCATAACATCAAGGACCGCCAAGAGGGCGAGAGCATCATGTTTGCTAAATTAGAGTCAACGAGGACAACAACGGCAACGACAACGAACATGGATTTCATCAAGGAAATCGTAGCCGGAGTACGTAATATCCGTGCATCAAAGAATATTCCTCCAAAGGAGAAACTGACACTGATTAGTCCTGTTGCGTTAAGTGAGTTGGTGAATAAACTGGCTAACGTAGATGTAGATACAAACCTGCAACCTGTCACCTGCAACCTGTCAACGTTCATCGTTGGCACGACGGAGTTCAGTGTTCCGTTGGATAATTTCGTCAATAAGGACGAAGAGTTGCGTAAGTTAGAGGCCGACCTGGCGCATCAGGAAGGATTCTTAAAGGGTGTGATGGCTAAACTGAACAACGAGAGATTCGTTGCTAATGCCAAGCCTGAAGTGGTTGAGTTGGAGCGTAAGAAGAAAGCTGATGCCGAGCAGCGTATAGCAACATTACAACTTGCTATATCTGCCCTCAACAAGTAACATTCCCGGCAGAATTTCCCCACCGGCAACTTTCTTAAAAGTGGTATAATTCAAGTCACTGCCGGAATCTTGTTCCAATACAGCGTTATAGCGATTGTCCCAAATCTGTCCTTTGACAGGTTGGACAGTCGCTATATATTTGTAGGATGTTTTCTTTGTTTCCGGATTATAGACACGCTGAATAACCTGGAACTTTGTATTCTCTGCCACACCTTCCTTGAGTCCTATCTTGGCGGTATATCCTGAGATTAAACCATTTTTATTTGTTTCAACGCCATATACCGGTGTTTTGACTTTGAAGTCTTCATATTGTTTACCTAACGCCACGATGTTTTTATCAATTGATCGTGCGCAGATAGTCTTGACCAATTCAGAGCGTTCATACTTGCCTTTGAGTGTTGATTTCTTGTCATATTCGTACTCGTGAGCCACAAATCGCACTCGGAAAGAAGTAGTATCGGCAAGGAAGGCTTCTATTTTGGTGGGGTTAGGTTGAGCGGTATAGTGGTAGCGATAGAATATATTGGCGATGGAGTCGTTCCAAACCAATTCATATAAGTAACTATGTGTCTTGACATTGAATCCGGTAAAACTATCTGCGATTTGTCCCACACTACTTGCCATTTGCTGGCCGGATTTTCCTCCTGTCAGCGCATCAAATATGCCACCTAAGATAGCCATACTTGCTTTGGCAGCAGCCGCTTCTTCTTCGGCAGTCACATAGGTTATATCGTTAACTAACACGAAAGTTTGTCCTATCAACTCTTCTCCGGCATCGGCTAAGGCAGCGACCCCGCGCACGGTTTGCAATGCCAATTCGACATCCACGTCAGAAGCATTGTATTGTCCACGTTGCTGAATCAATTCGGTATTAAAAGTGGCAGTATGAAGGCTATCGCCTTGCAAGTTAAACCATTTGGCGACAAGCAATTTGCCGACTTGTTGTTTATTAAGCAAGTTCTCGATATAGGCGGCGTTTTGTTTCATCTCTGACGAAGACAATACGTGACCATATTTAGCTTTGTAGAGACCTGATTTATTGTGTTGTACGCCGGTGACGGTACTATTATCAATAATTCGCCATGTTAGATTATGGTCATCATACTTATCGGGCA
>JAGHTR010000141.1 GCA_018065205.1 Candidatus Colicola caccequi | reverse complement strand
AATAGATTTTTCGAGAAAAGATACTATAAACATGGTGTCATATAAAGAGGAAGGTACGTGATGCCATCTTCCTCTTTGTACACGCCACTATGAATAACGTAACGTGTGGCTATATTTTCGTTAAACTTATCTGAAAACTTCCGTACTGAAGACAATGTGTAGCGCTGTGTTGACTTCACCTCAATAGGACAGATATTGTGTCGATTGGTAATAACTGGTTTTGCTATCAGAAAATCAATCTCCATATGTTCTTCCTTGTCTGCTTTCTCTGGATTGACATAATAGAAGAGTGACTTACCGGTCGCACATAGCATCTGTGCCACCAGGTTTTCAATCATCATGCCTTTGTTAATTTCCAATTTGCCCAATATCAATTTACGATATAGTTCTTGCATGATTCGAGGGTCTTCCTCAAAACCATGAGAGAGCAATAGACCTGTATCTGCTAAATAGAGTTTGAATTTTTGTTCATCCTCGTTCATCTTCAGTCCGATATTGGGCTCGGTAGCATTGTAGCATGCGTTCACCACTTTCGCCTCTTTTAGCCAAAACAATGCGCTCTCGTAATCGCGTGTGCGAGCGCCATGCTTCACCTGACCTATGCGGAAACGCTTCTTGTCGCGTTTGAGTTCGGATGGTATAACATCCCAAATGCGCGCCACCTTATCCGCATACGTTCCTGCGTAATTGAAGATATCTGCACGATATAGCCCTAATATCCTGCGTTTGATATGATCTACCTCATCCAAATCCTGTGTGTTCACATACTCTTGCACAGCTTGTGGCATTCCTCCAACTACTATGTAGGTTCTAAGATAGTTCATCAGTTTACGATGAATAGCTGTAGCCGGTGCATGATGTGCCTCAAAACACTCGCGAACATAGTCCATCAGTTCATCTTCGCCTATCGCCCATAGAAACTCCTCAAAATCCATCGGGTGCATCGTTAGAGGATGTTCTTCACTGGGAATTAGTATGCCCTCAGTGTTTTTTTTGATACTAACCAGCGAGCCGGTTTCGATATAGTCATATGTATGCTGAGCCACCAACTCCTTAACCGCCTCTCGTGCCCGTGGGTACTTCTGTACTTCATCAAAGATAATAAGCGACTCTCGCTCATGAAGTTTCACGCCTGTCGCAATGCTGAGCAAACGGAAAAGCGTCTTTTGATCTGTAAGATAATTATCAAAAATTTCCTTTATCTCTTTTGAGACCTTACTGAAGTCGATCAACATGTAAGATTGGTACTCTCGACGAGCAAATTCTTCAACTATATAGCTCTTACCTATACGTCGTGCCCCTTCTATCAGTAGGACTTCCTTGCAGGAGCGCTTCTCTTTCCACTCCAGCAACTGATTGTATATCTTTCGTTTCATTGCCACAATACACCAAATCTAATTTTTTCAATACACAAATTCGCACCAAAAGAAGTTTTTTAAACAACCGGAATCTACACCAATTTGACCGAATTTGAATGCAAAGATAGTAAAAACAAATGAATTGCGCAAATAAAAATCACAAAAATATGATAAATTTCAGCGATTTTAATACAAATTTATAAAAATAATGGATTTTTTGCCTTCAATTGTTCGCCAATAGGCAGATTAGGCAGGGTTATGCCGGGTTCAAAGAAAAGGACAATATCGCTGCCACCACAAAGGAAATAGCCTAATTCGTCCCCTTGTTCAATCGTGGCACCCACTTGAATAGATGGGAGCCAATTGACGGAACTGACTTGTGCCACACCTACCGGCACAATAGCCACCTTGCCCATCGCCGTTTGTAAGACGAGTACACCACGTTTCTCTATCATTTGGAAGGATTCATCGCCTAATTGGTCATACCGATAGCGATGCTGTTGGTTATCCCATACGATACGTCCTCCGGCATTATGTACGCCATCAATAAGGCGCACATCTAAAACGCGTCCAGCAAGGGGAGCATGGAAGCGATGGTAATCGTACATATCCAGCACGATATGGAACGTTTCACCACCCTCAAAATAGTTGCGATAAGGACTATCCCCTAATATATCTATCCAATGGGCAATAGAAGCGGTCTTGACCGGGGAGCGAAGGACGACGCCATCCGAGGGAGAGACAAGTGAACCGCGCATGCTCGCACTATGAGAAAGCAGATGGCGAGAGAAAAAATCATTCCAACAATGCCACCGATCTGGCGATTCGTAACGAGGTAATTCAAATAGCGGGTCGGCTTGCACTAATCGCAGGCACTCATCGTTCCAACTATCCGCACTACTGAGCCACCTGCCCCACTCCGTGTCGTAGTTACTCAACCAACGAGCCACACTAGGGTCGTTTTGCAAGTCACCAAAGATATAATAGAAATAGCCTATGCTCTGGTCAATACGATGGAAAAGTCCTTCATCCTCGTTCATATCCAATCCCTGCCACGGCATAGCGGTCAGGTAATGCGTAGCATAGGCATAGAAGTCCTGCAAGGACTGCACGGGATTGGTCTTGCGGTCCGGATTTGCTGCCGTATTAGCAGCAATCTGTGCCTCCAGACGGGACGCAAAAGGCAATGTATCAATATAGACAAGAGCATAATGGGAAAGGCTGACGCACGCATGCATCAGTAGGGACGCAAAGCGACGGATATGTTCTTCTGTATAGTGAGTAGCCGAATAACGGAAACGCACTTGCAGATGCGACTGGTCTTCTATCTCGATATCAAATAGACTATAGGCCATAGAGGGTTGATCGGACGTAACCGGCACTATCTCAAAGGGGATAGGCGATTGGGCTAACGCATCCTCCAAAAGCGGTTGATGCAGCACATTGGCGGCGTAGTTCCATAGTTGTGCATAAGGCTGCGTGAGAGTGAACGGATAGTCGCTATGAGCAATACCCGAGCGCATGGCATTACGGATAGCACGCAGCATATCATGTACGGATGCACGATGGAGTTGTAGTGGAATGTCCTTATGCAATGAACCAAAGATGCGCTGTTCCTCTGCCGTATCTCGTCCCACATACGCCCATGTTAATGCTGCATCATCAGTATGATTATCATCCATGATGGCTAACATACTACATAGACAAATCAGACCATCTAAGGACACATGTTCATGCACCGATATGCGTTCCAATGCAGTCGCATATTGGGACAGGTCAACTACATATTCGCCAGCCATAGGCACAACGTCAGCATCAAGGGGTATGTCTGTGCGCGGACGCACCGGGCAAGTGATATCGCCAAACTCAGCAATAAGGGCAGTTTGGGATGCGCAGGCATGAGCATCGGTAGGTAAAGCAGCATACCGCCGGAGATAATCCCAATAGTGGTCCGGTTCCAACGGCAAGCCCTGATAGGCTCGCAGCATATCCTCGGCAAGAAGCAGCCAACTGACACCATCTCCTAAGATGCGATTGATGGTGCAGGATAAGTAGATATAATCGTCCTTTTCGTAAATTTGAACCTCGTGATACTGTCCCTGCAATGGATTGGGGGTATCCTCTTCTTGCTGTCCCTTATCATCAATCCGGCAACGCAAAGCCGGATGATTGGCAATCGCCTTGGCAACCGATTCACGTAACCGATTGGCATCCACCTGACTCTTGGGACATCGCAATAACTGTGTATAGTAATACAACTCAGGATTATCCTGCAGCAAATCATACACCAATTGCGAATATGGCAAAAGAGGATAGGTCATGCGCGAGATTGACGTTTCTTAATAACAATCACAATTGCCACAATAGCAGCAATGAGAATAATTAGCATGAGAAGGCATACACGTGGGGTAAACCATATATGTGGTACCACAGGAGGTTCGCCTGTAGATAAATCGCCTACATATTCCAACAGAGGTTGACCATTAACGGTTGCCTGCGACCATGCCTCTACGATTAGCGTGGCATAAAGCAGCTTATCTTCATTTGAAGATATATAATCATAGTTGTCATACCAAAACCAATCAAATAGCAGTTGGTGCCATGGATAGGAGTCTAACACTTGACGAGCCACTTCAGCGCGAGGCAGTTTAGTCACTTCGGGCCAGACTGTATAGTGAATAGTATCCGGTTCTAATGCCTTATGCACATACCGAACAGCCGACAAACCACATCCACGACGCTCTAAGTTCCACGGCAGTTGATTACCATACGCCACATGGTTGTCCATAATCTCCCAAAGACGCTGTTTGGCTGCCGGAGGCAGATTAAGACGATACTCATGCACGGAACGATTCCAGTTCTGATAATCCTTGATATAGTCCTGCGTAGGCACGCAATACATACCCATTTTGAGGTCGCCGGTTATGAATCGCCATACGTTGCCCTCAATAGGTTCGCTTTCGTAACTAAAGCAGTTATCCAGATTAAAGATTGGACATTGCAAACGAATCCAAGCATGTCCAGCCACTCCCATAAAATCATCCCTCCAATCGGTAGGATCAGCTACGCAAAGACTGGCAATGACAAAGTCGTCGGCGGTGCGGTCGATGGTATCACCAAAGAGCGGGTCCACCTCGCGTGCGTAGGATGCGAGCACGCACACGATAAATAATAAGGAGAGGACTAATCGTTTCATAATATCGTATAATCAGATTTCTCCAAGGCGCGGTCGGCATCCGGAGCAAAAGTACAATCTTCTAAGATTAAGTTTTGGCAATAACAGAGTGGTTGTGTACCACTGATGCGGCAACGCACCAAATGCAGATGGCGACTATACCAACCAATGTATTCGCCTTTGAGGTCGGCATCATAGATAGTACAATCATCACTCTCCCAAAAAGCATCCTTGGTATTTAACGTAGCATGATGAATCTCAATATTACGAGCATACTGGAAGATATACTTGCCTTGCAACTGCAAGTGAGTTATTTTGAGGTTCTCAGCATGCAAGAAAGCATACTCGGCATTGGTCATCTGAAGGCGATTGAGTTCGCCTCCGCGACATTTCCAAAAGAACTCAGCAGCATTGCTGATAGGGCAATCCTCCACCGTCAAGTCGGTAAGTTCACGAAACATCTTAGGCGAATCAATCTGACAACGACGATAAGTATGGCACTTGCCATACCACGAGCAAGCTCGGGCCGACGGAGCGAACACGCTATCTTCGCATAGCACATCTTCACACTCCCAAAAGACATACATACCTTGCATGTCACAATGGGAAGCCTCAATATGACGGCTGCACTTAAGTGCCGATTCACCCATAAGCACAGCGACATGCTCTAAACGCACATCTTGGCTCTCATATAGAGGACGTTCGCCCTCAATGGAAATATGTTGTATCAGTTTTTTCATTTTATACCATAATGCATCGTGGGGAAGCCCTACGATGCATTAAAGATAGATACTGATTGGCGTTAGCCTATCGGGTATTAGTAGCTAGTGCGTTGCGTAGCAGCATAACTAATCTTAAGTGCATACGCGCGGCGCAATTCTTGCTTAATATCAGCGATGATACCCATGCGAGTTTCCTTATCAGCCTTGATAGAAACAGTCATCAAACCTTGATCCTGTTCTTTCATAGCAGAGCGTTCGTTGACAATATAGTCACCAATCTCCTTCTTATCAGCGAAGGCATCATCCAATTGAATACGAGATTCAGCACCATATTGTTTACGGAACTCAGCAGTAGGAGTACCAACATAGATATAACGAACGAGCGATTTCTTCTCCAGTTTGGTGAGCTCAGTAGCCTGAGGGTTCTGGAACTGCACCTTAAGCGAGACTTCCTTCATAGAGGTAACGGACATGAAGAAGAACAAAAGCATAAAGATGATATCGGGCAGTGAACTGGTGTTCAAAGCGGGCATCTCACGTTTATCATTACGACGTATCTTAGCCATGATTAGTTTCCTCCGTAGTTTTTAGGTTCAGCCTCCGAGATTTTTTGAGGATAAATCTTTTGGATTCGCTTTTGCGTATCCTCATCCAACTCGTTATAGCCACAATGGAAATACTTATGCGCACATTCGTCACGCAGTTCGTTATAGGCAGCTACCAGTTCATTCTGAACATTCAGGTACGCTTGATACTGCGTATCCACATCGTTCTGAACGGAAATAACGTGTTCCTTGGTATATTTAAGCGTTCCAAACGGAGCACCAAAGTCCTCTTCGAACAACTTAGGATACCAAGCATCGTCATTCTCATTCTTAATGAACTTCTTGGCTTCCTCTTTGAGTTGCTTAACATCCATCAACTGACCCTGAACCATCAATTGGTTCATTGAATTGATCTTAACGACCATCAGGTTACGTTTGTTGATATCTGTGTCTTCAATCTTTTGATCAGGAGGAATAGGAGCCGGCAGACGGCGAGCCAAACCCTGATTGACATCCATGGAGGTAGTCACAAGGAAGAAGATAAGCAGCAAGAAAGAGATATCAGCCATGGAGCTGGCATTAATCTGTGGAATTTTCTTTGCCATGATTACTTACTCAATTTTTTAGTATGAACTATACCCCAAACCATGGTTACGATAGTAGCCAAAACCAGAATATAGGTCAAATAGATACATGCATCAGTCAACTTAGCCATGCCACCTACATTGTCCGTTCCTTCATAGCCGATAATCTTCAACTCTTCCGTGCTACCTAAGCACCAGCAGATAAGAATAAGAGCAATAGAACCCAATACAACGTATAAGCCGCGCATTGCTTTTGTGCGATCTACTTTATAGGTCTTAGTGAATTCCCAAACAACTACGCCTAACGTAATAAAGACAACCAAAATCACCAGAACGTAGTTCCAAGCCAGGAACAGATTGGTGAAGTAAGGTATATCCAGGAAGTCACCTGCCACCTCCAGCGAACCTTCAGAGCCACCGATAAAGAACAAAAGCGAGAAGAGAATGCCCAGTCCCATCAGTACCCATAAGGCCAACTTAGGAATCATTTTATAATCTTTCATAATAATCCAATTTTAAAAGTTAGTTACTTCTTCATCCAATAGATGATGGATTATTTTTTCTTATTTGTTTTGTCGTACTCAACAACGATATCCAACAGAGAGATAGAACTATCTTCCATTTCGTTAACGAGACCCTCGATAACAGACAGGATGTAGTTATAGAACAATTGTAGGATGATAGCGATAATCAAACCGAGAAGGGTAGTCAACAGAGCGACCTTAATACCACCGGCAACAACAGTAGCCGAGATATCACCAACTTGTTGAATCTTATCGAAGGCAGCAATCATACCAATGATGGTTCCCAAGAAACCGAGAGACGGAGCGATAGAGATGAACAGGGAAATCCAGCTGAGGTTCTTCTCTAAGAGACCGAGTTGAACGCCACCATAAGAAGCAACGGTTTTCTCAACAACATCAACACCCTCATTATAACGGCTAAGACCCTGATAGAAGATACTTGCAACAGGACCACGGGTATTACGGCAAACTTCCAATGCTGCCTCAATACCACCATTCTTCAAAGCTTCCTCAATGTCAGCCAAAAGAGCTTTGGTATTCGTTTTAGACAAACTTAAGTAAATGATACGCTCAATGCAAAGAGCCAAACCAAATACCAAGCAGAGAAGAGTAGCAGCCATAAAG
Source organism: Candidatus Colicola caccequi (assembly GCA_018065205.1). Lineage (GTDB taxonomy): Bacteria > Bacteroidota > Bacteroidia > Bacteroidales > Paludibacteraceae > Colicola > Colicola caccequi. Next base: position 4,878 of record JAGHTR010000141.1, on the reverse strand, counting down.
CCGGCACCACCTTCAATAAACTTAGTTTTTAAAGTTTTGTGAAGAGCAACGAGTCCGCCATCTTCCTCAGCAGGAGCAGCTTCCTCAACAGCAACAGGGGCTTCAACAGCCTCAGCTTCTTCTTGAACTTGTTCAGTAGCTTCAGGAGCAGCCTGAGCCTCTTCCTGAGCCATAACAGCAACACTACCAAAGGTCAGCATTGCCAGCACCGTAAGGGTTGCAAATACTTTTTTCATTGTGATAAAAATTGGTTGTTAATTAATTATGATTATTTTAAAAATACATTTCAAAAATTGGAGGCGGGGGGGCTGCGTGTTTGCGGAGGCGGGGATTCTCACGTCGCTACGGAGAGGCGGGGAGGGGCTGCGTGTTTGCAGAGGCGGGGATTTCTTCGTAATCTGCGGAGGCGGGGATTCTCACGTCGCTACGCTCCTTACAATCCCGATTCTTTGCAAGGGCGTCCTTGCAAAGCCTCCACGGTCTTTTTCGTATTGTCTTATCCAAAAACAAGTTTTTTCTAATCCAATCCCAAAAATCCCGCCGATCCGTTTGCGGAGAGGCGGGGATTCGAACCCCGGAAACCCTTTTGAAGTTTACACGCTTTCCAGGCGTGCCTCTTAAACCACTCGAGCATCTCTCCTTTCGTCGGAAGAAACTTCGCTAAATGACTTTGCTTGGCAAATTAGGGCGCTCGGTTCTTCCTCCTCTCTGATCCACAACGTGTTGTGTCTCGATTATTTATTTTTCCCCACTAAATCGTAAGGACGTGCAAAATTACTATTTTTTTTTGAACTGTGCAAATTTTTAAGAAAAAAAATTGCGTTTTTTAGTTATTTTGCGTATTTAATTGCGATTGCCCCACTCGTTCTATCCACCATAGCCACATCAAGAAGATGATACCATAGAAAATATATTTGAAGATATAGGCATGCATCAGGTTAAATAACTCCGGATGAAATTCAATAATAAGAGAGATTGCAGCAATGCGCAACACATTGATACCATAGATGACTATCCATCCCAAAGGGATGAACCATATCTTACGCAGCCATGAACCGGCAGCCGTTAAGATAAGGCAGAACCAAATAAAACTCTGTTTCACCGGTGTGCACGACCACACCACATTAGAAGCATTTCCTGAATCAAAACGAATATGCGTGCCATTTAGGTGCACGGTATCTCGAAACAGGTCCACAACCCAATATGCACATCGTGCCGTATGATGGCTGATGGCATCAAAGAATGGAGTCCAAATTAATCCAAACCAAGTAACATCCCCTATCCCGGCCTCATCACCATGAACAGTGAATTTCCAGAAATAATTGGCTACCAATAGAGTGACAACAAAGATTAGGATGTCTTTGTATTCTGATATTTTAGATGGTTGTTTTGGCATAGGGTGCAGCATCAATAGAACAAAAATCGTGGTCTAAGAACTTATAGTAACCAGCCTGAGCAATCATAGCTCCGTTGTCAGTTGTGAAGGAGAAAGGAGGAATGAAAACATCCCAATGTTGACGTTTCCCCATTTCTACCATTGCGTCACGCAAACCGGAGTTCGCACTTACGCCACCGGCTACAGCTATGCGCGTTATACCTAAGTCCTTAGCGGCTTTCTTGACTTTAGTTAAAAGTATATCAATAATGGTTGTTTGCAGGCTTGCACAAAGATCCTCACGCAGATTAGGAATACGTTCCGCCAAAACATCCACATTTTCTACCTTATATTCGCGCATGAGATCGCGCAGCGTGTACAGGAAAGAAGTCTTGAGTCCGGAGAACGAATAGTCATAGTGTGGCATATTAGGTTTAGCCAACGGATAGCGTGTAGGATCACCCTCCTTAGACAGTTTATCTATCCAAGGTCCACCCGGATAAGGCAGTCCCATGACCTTAGCGCACTTATCAAACGCTTCGCCGGCAGCATCATCAATAGTTTGACCTATTATCTGCATATCATTATAGGCATTGACCTTCACTATTTGCGAATTGCCTCCACTGACGAGCAGACACAGGAAAGGCATTTTAGGATGACTAATCGTCACACCTTGCAGTTTAGGATTGGAGGCGACGTAGTCAGGAGACGGGTCAATGAAGTGAGCCATGATATGCCCTTGTAGGTGATTCACCTCAATAAGGGGGATATGCAACGACAGAGCCAATCCTTTGGCGAAACTGGTGCCGACGAGCAGCGAACCTAATAAGCCCGGACCACGTGTGAAAGCGATGGCTGATAGCTCCTTTTTATCCACTCCGGCATGTTTAAGGGCAGCGTCCACCACCGGCATTATGTTCTGCTGATGGGCACGAGAAGCCAATTCCGGCACTACTCCACCGAACTCCTCATGCACTTTCTGCGAAGCAATGACGTTGCTCATCAATAAGCCGTTTTTGATGACCGCACACGAGGTATCATCACAACTTGATTCAATAGACAAAATAACTGTATCCATATTGGTTGATTTAGACAAATTGACCGGTCAATGAACGGGGGTTATGACGTATATCGTCCAATGTACCGACAGCCACCACTTCTCCGCCATTTCGTCCTCCTTCAGGACCAAGATCAACAATCCAGTCCGAGGCTTTAATGACATCCGGGTTATGCTCAATAACGATGACGGTATTGCCCTTATCGGTCAATTGTCGCAACACGTTAAGCAACACACGGATATCTTCAAAATGCAGACCTGTAGTAGGTTCATCTAATATATATAATGTTTTCCCTGTAGATGGTTTGCTCAATTCAGTCGCCAATTTCATTCGTTGGCTCTCGCCACCGGATAGTGTTGTGGATGACTGACCTAATTTAATATAACCCAATCCTACATCTTGGATGGTTTTTATTTTTTTGAGTATCTGCGGTTGGCTAGCGAAGAACTCCACCGCTTGGTTGACGGTCATATCCAACACATCGGCTATTGTTTTGCCTTTGAATCGCACCTCCAATGTCTCTTTTTGGTAACGCGCCCCACCGCATACTTCACACGGCACCAGCACATCCGGCAGGAAATTCATTCGGATGGTTTTATATCCATTGCCCGAGCACTCTTCGCATCGTCCTCCGGATGTATTAAAGGAGAACCGTCCTGACCGCCAAGCGCGGATACGCGATTCAGGCAGTTGAGCGAACAACTCACGTATATCCGTGAACACATTGGTGTAGGTAGCGGGATTACTGCGTGGTGTTCGTCCAATTGGCGATTGATCCACGGCGATGACCTTATCTATATTTTCCAGTCCTTCCAATGAATCGTATTCAAGGGGTTGTTGCAAACTGTGATGCAACTCTCGCCGCAGTAGAGGATAGAGTGTTTGGTTGATAAGTGTTGACTTGCCGCTACCGGACACACCGGTTACACAAATCATTTTCCCTAAAGGGAAGGAGACAGAAATGTCCTTGAGGTTGTTACCTCGGCACCCACGAATAGTAAGGGAACCCTCCGTATGCTTTTCCTCTGAGGAAGCGACAGTAGTCAATCTACACTCCTTTTCGCCTCGCAAGTACTGGGCCGTCAACGTATCAGCCTGCAGCATTTGTTTAGGTGTGCCGGAAAAAACCACCTGTCCTCCCAATCGTCCTGCCTTAGGACCTATATCTACTACATAGTCTGCCTGCCGCATCATCTGCTCATCATGCTCCACCACAATTATCGTATTACCCATATCGCGCAGTTCCTTGAGACTATCTATGAGTCGTTGATTATCCCGCTGATGCAAGCCGATAGAGGGTTCATCTAATATATATAGGACATTCACCAAACGCGAACCTATTTGTGTCGCCAATCTGATACGTTGACTTTCTCCTCCGGATAGACTATCAGAAGAGCGGTTCAGATTAAGGTAATTCAGTCCCACCGCCAGCATAAATCGTAATCGTCCGCAAATCTCCTTAACAATAGGTTCGGCAATGGCCATTTGGCGACTATCCATATCTTGGAACTGCTCTAAAAAACGCAGTAGTGCGTCTATATCCATCGTGGCAAGTTCTGCGATATTCTTGTCTCCTATGCGATAACTGAGTGCCTCTTTATTGAGTCGTTGCCCCTGACATTCGGGACAAGTGAGCCATTGTTCCTCTTCTTGTTGTTCTTCATCATTTTGTTGAGAAGCCTCCACCAGTCGTTCAAACCAATTATCCTCGTGAATCATCTCATCTAAGGCATCGTCATCTATGTTTTCGGATTTATTGGCTTTTATTCTACCCAATCCTTTGCAGCAAGAGCACCAACCACTTGGGCTATTGAATGAGAATGTATGCGGTGCCGGTTTTTGGTAACTTAGCCCGGTTTCAGCATCCATCAGGTTACGGGAGAAATAGCGAGGCATAGCTTGGTCATCCTCCATAGGTAGCGCCATCATCAGTCCTTCTCCTGCCGTCAGACATTTATTAACCGACTCATAGAGTCGTTTTTCATCCACTGCACCAATGATGAGGCGATCCACAACGACTTCGATATGATGGTTGACATAGCGGTCCACCCTCATTCCCTGGTACAGTTCTTTGATCTCACCATCCACTCGTGCATACAAGTAACCTTTTTTTCGAATGGTATCAAACAACTCGCGATAATGTCCTTTTCTACCTTGCACCAACGGTGCGAGCAGCATGATTTTGCGGTTTGAATACTCGTGCTGCAATCGTTCTACGATTTGCTCATCTGTCATTTGGATCATCTCATGACCAGTTTGGTAGGAATATGCTTTACCTGCTCGCGCAAAGAGCAAACGCAAGTAGTCGTACACTTCTGTAATCGTTCCTACCGTAGAACGGGGGTTGCGAGACGTTGTTTTTTGGTCAATCGAGATAACAGGGCTCAGTCCGGAGATTTTGTCCACATCGGGACGTTGCATTTGGCCGATATAGCCACGGGCATA
>JAGHTR010000006.1 GCA_018065205.1 Candidatus Colicola caccequi | reverse complement strand
AATTTCATTGTACCTTTGCACTCGCAAATCAGAAATGACTTGTAACAATTGCTTCCTTAGCTCAGTTGGTTAGAGCATCTGACTGTTAATCAGGGGGTCCTAGGTTCAAGTCCTAGAGGGAGCGCTTAAAAGTATAAAATGCAAGTCTTGATGATTCAACGACTTGCATTTTTTTGTTCTCATTACTCCTACCCTTTCTAATTAACGTACGCGCTCGCAATAACTTCCGTCGCGGGTATCCACGCGAATAATCTCGCCTTCGTTGATGAACAGTGGTACACGAATCTCTGCACCGGTCTCCAACTTAGCAGGCTTCAAGGTGTTAGTAGCGGTATCTCCCTTCAAACCGGGCTCCGTATAAGCAACGGCTAACTCCACTTTCGTAGGCAATTCAGCAAATAATACGGTATCTGTAGAAGCATCACTTACTACATCGCATACCATACCTTCCTTCAGGAAATCTACACCGGTAATCAAGTCGTGAGCGATAGGAATTTGCTCATACGTCTCTTGATTCATGAAAATGTAATCTTGTCCCTCGGCATATAGATATTGGTATGGACGACGTTCTACACGTACATCTTCCAGTTTCTCTCCGATATTGAAACGGCGCTCCAAAACACGGCCATCTACTACATCTTTGAATTTAACACGCATAATGGTGTTACCTTTACCCGGTTTTACGTGAAGAAATTCAATAACAAAATACAAACGACCATCCATGCGGATACATACGCCGTTCTTTACGTCTTGTGAGTTAATCATAATTATATTAATTTTTATATTTAAATCAAATATCGCTGCAAAGTTACAATTTTTTTTTGATATATGCAAATTTTTTTGTATTTTTGCACTCAAATTTGAAATCTAATACATTTTGTTATGCTACAATTCTTAGGAACAACTGATTTTTGGCAGATTATTTCTGCGTTTATTTTCCTGATAGCCATCATTGATCCGTTTGGCAATATACCGGTCACTATCTCCATGGAGGAGAAAGGTACGACCATCCATCCCTTGCGCGTATGCATATATTCCTTTATCATCTTATGTGCGTTTTTGCTGTTGGGAGATATTGTGATGAAAATCTTTGGCGTTAAGCCGGAGTATTTTGCTATTGCCGGTGGTTTTGTAATCTTCCTGATGGCATTGGAGATGCTATTGGATGTGGTTATTTTTAAGCCCTCCGATTTAGGTGCAAGCGGTGACCTCGTTCCGTTGGCATTCCCCATGTATGCCGGACCGGGAGCCTTCACGGCGATGCTGTCGTTAACCACCGACTATGCAGTCATTAACTTATTGATTGCTATTGGATTATGCATGGTGTTCTTGTTCGCTGTCTTAGCCGGAACTCACTGGATTACGCAATACCTCAAACCTGTTTCGCTCTACATCATTCGTAAGTTCTTTGGCGTAGTCGTCTTGGCCATCGCCGTTCAGTTGATGTTCGGTAACTTGATTAAGGTATTACATCCTTCGGATGAAGTTAAGACTACTGCTCCTGTTATTGCAACCACTCACGTAGATGCTATCTCTGGAAACGTTGAAGACGTTAGCTTCTAAGGTCGGTATAGATGATGTCGGCGTTGCTGTTGCGCGACGATTGGACGATGAAGCGACCTTTATGGACCAATGGATAAACCATGGTTTACATGGCAATATGTCCTATTTGGAGCGCAATCGTAATTTGAGATACGACCCCGGTCAACTGGTGCCTAATGCGCAAACGGTCATTGTTTGTTTGCTGACCTATGAGCATTCGGGGCATGATTACCACCGTGCTCTCAAGAGTAAGTTATACGAATTAGAGGCTCTGCTGATAGAGCAAGGATATTGTACGGCGTCAGATACGCAAAATAAGTTCTGCGACAGTGCTCCCTTCTTGGAGCGTCGTTGGGCTGTAGAAGCAGGGTTGGGATGGATAGGCCGCAATCATCAACTCATTCACCCCACATTGGGCAGTTATGTGCATATAGGTGAATTAGTCATAACCGAACCGGTGGAGGCCCCTTCCGGTAAGTCGGCACAGTCGCTTTGTGGCACCTGCACTCGCTGCATCGAGGCTTGTCCGGGACAGGCTTTAGGACAGAACGAATGGGATGCCCGTAAATGCAAAGCGTACATCACGCATAAATGTACGATTTGTCAACAGGTATGTCCGTTTAACGAACACATTAAATCAATATAATATGGAAAAATTGAGTAATTTGCGCATCGCATTAGCCAGCGATCATGCCGGCTATAATCTGAAAAAGAGTGTGGAGAAGTACTTGCTTGAAAAGGGTGCTTTTGTGCATGATTTTGGTTGCCATTCCACAGAGTCCTGCGATTATCCTGACTTCGCTCACCCGATGGCTTCTGCGGTAGAAGGAGGACTGTATGATTTCGGTATCGCTATTTGTTCAACAGGCAATGGCATCACCATGTCTTGCAACCATCATAAAGGTATTCGTGCTGCGCTGTGTTGGGATACTCCATTGGCTGATTTGGGACGTCGCCACAATAACGCTAATGTACTGAGTATGCCTGCTAATTTTATTAGCGAAGAGAAGGCTATTGAGATTGTGGAGACCTTCTTTAGCACCGACTTTGAGGGAGGACGACATGAGCGTCGTGTCAATAAAATCCCTTGCTAATCATCTTTGGGCACAAACTTGCTATGCACTCTCTCATGTAGGAATAGAGTGCGTAGCACCTATGCCTACTTTTCTTTCCATTGAACCTGCCTCTATCTGCCAACTCTCCTGCCCACAATGCCCCGTTGGAATGGCGCATTCGGCAAAGAGTACATCTTCTTTTTTATCCATGGATTTGTTTCGTAAAATCCTTATGGATTGCGAAGGGTATGTGCATACCATTCAGTTCTTTTTTCAGGGTGAACCTTTGCTGAATTCTCAACTTCCAGAGATGATCCGGCTCGCACATGAGGCACATATCTACACAACCACCTCCACCAATGCGCAGGCGCTGACTCCCTTGTTAGCCGAACAACTCATACAGTCCGGCTTGGATCGTATCATTGTCTCCATAGATGGTCTTAGCGAAGAGTCATACTCAACTTATCGTCAGGGCGGAAGTTTGCAAAAAGCCTTGCGAGGATTGGTTTATCTGCGTGAAGCCAAGGACCGTTTAGGCGGACATACCCATATCGAATTGCAATGTCTGCGGCTCAAATCTAACGAACACGAATGGGCTATGTTTGAGCGCAGTTATCATCAGATGGGAGCCGATAGCCTAACCCTTAAGACGGCGCAGTTTTACGATTATCAGCATGGTAATCCGCTGATGCCAACCGATGCACGATTCTGCCGGTACGCTCGTCAGCAGGATGGTACGTATCGTCCTAAAAACCGACCTCCCAAAACCGGCAAAACACTTTTTCATAAACCCTGTTATCGCCTTTCTACCGGTTGCGTGATTACGACTACGGGAGAGGTATTGCCATGCTGCTTTGATAAATCTGCCCAACATAGTTGGGGATCTATACGCGAACATTCGTTACGCGAGATATGGCAAAGCCACAAGGCACAACAATTTAGGCACGAAGTACGCCTGAGTCGTGCCACTTTTTCTATCTGTACGAATTGTACAGAAAATGAATAGTTTACA
>JAGHTR010000153.1 GCA_018065205.1 Candidatus Colicola caccequi | reverse complement strand
CAATAGCCCATGACCGGATTATTTGCGTCTGATTCCATAAAAAAGAAAACGATTACTCCGTTTCCTTGGAATAATCGTTTTTTGTATTCTGTTATGTAAGTAGTCCTATTTCTTGGGCTTAGGCAGTGTCTTCTTTTCTTCTGCTTTTAATCTCCGTGCGACTTTATTCACATCTTCTGCCGGTTGTAAACGTCCTGGCTCAATACCTCTACTTTTCAGCATCTCGCGAACAGCAATGTTATTATCTACATGTTCGTCTGCGATGGTCTCAACTCCGTATAAGTCTTTTGCCACTACATTCGTACTTGTCATCTCTGCCGCCAAGTCTTTTGCCTTAATACCAATCGTTGGAAGTACATCCGCCAGAGGTTTGTTCTTAGCTCCAAATTTAGTCTTCAGGTCCTGAGTGCGCATTCCAAATAAAGCCGCATCGCCTTTGGAACGGATATAGCCGAAGCCTTTATCGTCCACACCACGTTCGTAAATAACTTCCGATAGACGAGTCTCTGTCTCGCGCAATTTCTGGCGTGCCACTACGCGCTCGGACTCTAATATCCGTTGCTGCACCAATTCGGCGCGACGAGTCTGAACCGCAAAATAGTTCTGCGCAAAGGCTATCTCGCTCTTGCGAGGATCACCATTCTGAGCAATCAGGTAGCATGCATATCGTGTCAGTAAAATATCATCTATCTTACGTTCCGATCCACTTCCTAATGAGACCATTTTGCTGACGTCCGCAAAATGGTCGGACACCGCTTCACCAGCGGCATTGCACGATTCTTTGGCCTTCTCAATCGCTGGTAAAAAATTACGCCATTGCGTATATCCAAATAACGGACATAAACTTCGTGCACTCCAGCATTCAATGCCATTAACGGTAGTCGCTGCTTGTTCAAAACGCTCAAACAATGCTAAAATTTCTTCGCCTTTCATACTTGTTTGTATCTAAATAATCGTTCTTTCTAAATACACTACAAAAGTACAAAAAATATCTGATATATGCAATACATAACAAGAAAAAAATGCAAGAAATTTGCTTTTTTTCGATTATTCCTTATGGAATCAGTCTGTCAAAGATCGCTTCGAACTCCACTGAGTTCTCTTTGTTAGCAGTAGTCAACCCAATGGCTACTGCCATAATCCCATGCGCGTACGCACGCGCTTCATTAGTTACTATATACTACACTTAGTATAAGTAGTATTATTGTTATTCTTATTCCTCTGCAGCCCAAACGGCTTTATAGGTTGCAGGGGCATTAACAGCATCACTTGTTCCGGTTTTGATATCGCCTGCCTCAATCTCACCGGTATGAGTGGAGATAACCCATCCCATGAAGTGATAGTGCACCTGCTCGCATGTACCGGTCGTTGTGGCCGTCTTATCGGTCAGGACCGGGAAGGTAAATGTTGCGCCACCATACACTTCTTTACTTGCCACTTCCTCCGATTGGATATTATCTTGGAAGGAAATCGTGTATTTGGTATCTTCTGCAAAAGTAACATTAATCGTTGAACTAATACTGCTGCCTTGGGTGTATGTAATAGTATAATTACCGCTACCATCAGGACCCGTTACACTTGCAGAATTAGAAGCGGTAACACCTGTGCAATGATAATGACTATTTGCATTAGGCACGACTACAATCGTAGCATTGGCATCGCAGTTATCTATTGTACCACCATTGGCAATCTCTGCCCCACTTGCCGAACCTGCCTTGAGAGTGTAAGAACCACCTGTAGCAGCACCTTTGGTAACGGTAACCTTGTTGGCGCAAGAAGGAGCAGCGGCTTCGCCTGTAAGCTTAATATCATCAATTCGACTATCGTTAGTTGAAGTATTGGTAATTTCTATTGCAAAGTTACTTAATGATGCCCCTGGGATATTGTATATTAGTGTTTGCCAACTTTGACTCTTGTTACTACCTATCAAGTCACTTCCCCAAGATGTGCCACCATTAGCACTTGGTTTTATCGTAAGCGTACGATTGTTTTTTGTTGACGCTCCATTCTTCCAGTTGAGAGTCAAAGTGACATTGGTATATCCACTAAGGTCTCCGAATTTTAATACAAATGTATGATTTGCTGTTTGTGAGAACAGATGGCTATTACCAGATGTTCCTGTTACATCACATACAACAGAGGAATACTTTGAGATTTTCCAATTGGTAGACTCACAATATGTACTACTCTTCGAATCAGAAAGATAGGACGATGCATCTCCCCATGCAATGGTGGCAGAAGTTTCATTTTTACCAAACGTTTCATGATAAATTGTTTCTCCCCACACATTACTACTGAGCACTAGGGCAAAGAGCACCAGCGCCATTGATTTGAATTTAAAGTTTTTTGTTTTCATAAGTGTTATAATTTTAATTGT
>JAGHTR010000022.1 GCA_018065205.1 Candidatus Colicola caccequi | reverse complement strand
GAGGGGCGATTGACACCCCGAAAGAAATTTGATGAAACAGGTAGAATGTTGGTTTCAAGGAAGAAGAAGCGCAACTTACCTGATGGTCATGTTGTAGTAGGTAAAAACGAGGCCTATTACTTGCATAAGCATGAAGGTGCTTGGTCAGAGAAATTGACGGCACACCGAATGGCTTATAAAGAAGTGCTAACGAAAGCCCATGAGGAATTGAAAGACGAGACCAAGAAAGCGATGTGGGAACAGCGCTGGAAGGAACATGTGAAAAATGTTCGCAAGGGCGAAAAATTATATAGTCAGCTATTTGGGTTTGTAATGGCAACGATGTGGAAAGAGGAAACGACGTCGGAGCAATAACCTCGCAAAGGTTGATGGCGTCGGAAGAAACCTCGCTAAAAGAATTTGCTTGGCAAATTAAAGCGCTCAGTTCTTCCTCCTTTTCGAAAAACCTCTAATGAACTTTTTCGAGGGACTCAAAGAGTCCGGAGAAATTTAAAATGGCAACTTCGGGTAGAAATTGCCATTTTTTGATAATAACGTTGATGTGGACTATCTTATTTCTGCGCCCTGAACATCATACATCTTGTCGTCACGACGGATGAATAACTGCCCCTTCGTCATAATCTTAACGCTCTTGTTATCGGTCTGCAAAGTAGGCAGATCGGTAGTGGCAAGTCTTTCAATAATAAAGTCATTCACGTTAGCCGAAGCAACCCGCTTAAACGTAATACGATAATAACCGGGCTTGATAATCATGCCGATATGGTTATTCATACCACTGCCACTGGCAATGGTATCCAAAAATTGTTCACCGACCTCAAGGTCAGGACAGGTCCACCAGCAATAGCCTTCGTGGTCTGCTTTAGAACTTGCATAACCTGCCCATAAAGGACCATACCAAATCTTAACATCTTTGTTAAGTTGGTGAGTAACTTCTATGCGGTTGGTATCCTCCGTCAACGTAAACTCAGCGGTAAATGCCGTTACATCGCTCATATCAAACCACGCAATCGTATCACGGGTAACGATATTGCGTACAATATATCCTTCCTCCGCAAAAACGGACATATTGATAGCCATCAAGGCTACTAATAAAAATAGTTTTTTCATAATTGTTGTTTTTATGGGGTTAATATTGGGTTATTTAATCATGAAACTCCTCCTTGGGAGGTACAAAGAAGCGGGCGGAAGGACGTTCTGGACGAGGAGGCTCCGTAATAACCAACGGATCACGATTGATCTCAGCAGTCGTAGCACGGTTCTTCAATATATCCAAAGCCATGTAAAGTGCATGATTGAAACTCAAAGCCGAAGCCTCGTTCTTACCTGCTACATCGTATGCCGTTCCATGATCAGGCGACGTACGCACAATAGGCAAACCGGCCGTGAAATTGACTCCGGACATATCAAGCGACTTGAACGGAATAAGTCCCTGGTCATGATACATGGCTAAAATAGCATCAAAATGCACATACTTACCTGCACCAAAGAAACCATCTGCACTATACGGACCAAACGTATCGATACCTTCGGCATTGGCCTTTTCAATGGCAGGAATAATAATCTCCTGCTCCTCCTTACCAATCAAACCATTATCTCCGGCATGAGGATTAAGTGCCAACACAGCAATGCGGGGACGACGAACGAGGAAGTCCTCTTGCAAGGTCTTCTTCAAAATACGTAACTTACGCAGAATACGCTCCTCCGTAATCATACCTGCAATCTGGCTGATAGGGGT
>JAGHTR010000040.1 GCA_018065205.1 Candidatus Colicola caccequi | reverse complement strand
CTTCTCATACTCCGCGTAGTGTGATTCTAAATAGCCGTCAGCCATGATAGGATTATTTCAGTCCCAACTCAGCTTTAACAGGAGCCATTACATCATGTGCGTCCTTGGCAATATACAGCAATGCCTGTGCATCGTAGATATAGGTATAGCCTTCCTTTTCGCCAACCGTTTGAATAGCTTTCGTCAGTTTCTCGTGGATAGGAGCCAACAGTTCTTGTTGTTTCTTTTGAATATCCTGTTCAGCCGTTTGATAGGCGGTTTGAATACGTTGTTGCATGGTGTACAAATCCTCTTCTTGGATTTGGCGCATAGCATCGGTCATCGTGGACTGGTTCTTCTGATAGTCTTCCAGTTTCTTCTTGTACTCGTCCTGCATGCTACTCAACATCGTTTCGTATTGAGCGGACAGCGAGTCAATTTGTTGCCTAACGTGGTTCACTTCAGGCATCTGTTGGAATAATTCAGCCGTATTAATGTGACCTACTTTTTGTGCGCTTGCCAACATCGGCATAGCCATTGCAAGAATAATAAATAATTTTTTCATTGTTGTATAAATTTTATTTGTTAATAATTTTCAACTCTCAACGTTAAACGCTAAACTCTAAACTCTCAACGTTACTTTGCTCCTAATTTCTGTAGTACAGCATCGGATACATCCAATTTATTTGACATATAGATGAGTGATGGGTCGGCACTGCGATCTTTAACTATCTTAATAAACTGCTCGTTTGCCACTTCCTGAATAGCAGCATACACCTCATCTTGGATAGGTTTGAGCAATGCTTCACGTTTTTTAAACAATTCACCATCTTGACCAAAGTACTTACGTTTGAGTTCCAGCACTTCATTCTCCTTGGCCAGAATCTCCTCTTCACGTTTTTTCTTCATGGTCTCGGTGAGGAATATTTGTTCAGTCTGGTAATTAGCCACCAACACTTTTGCTTCCTGGTCGGCCGTATCAATCTCTTTCTGCCACCGCTTAGAAATGATATTCAGTTGGTCGTTAGCACTCTCGTACTGCGGCAGGTTCTTGAGGATATACTGCAAATCCACGTACGCAATGTCCATATTCTTGAGTGCTGCCATAGTCGGCAATGCTATCAATGCAAAAAGTATACCAAAATATTTTTTCATACGTTTTTTATTATAATTCTTGACCTAAAACGAAGTGGAATTGTGAACCACTATATGATTTATTTCCATTAATATCATCAAAGCCCCAACCCCAGTCAACGCCTAATAATCCAAACATCGGCAGGAAGATACGTACGCCTAAACCGGCACTACGTTTGAGGTTAAACGGATTGAAGTCCTTGATATCGGCAAAGCAGTTACCGGCCTCCAGGAAGGCTAAGCACCAGATAGTAGCTCGTTGTTCAAGCGAGATGGGATAACGCAACTCCAAGGTGAACTTATCATATACATAGCCCATATTGCGCGAAGTCGTGTAATCATACGGCGTCATTGAGCCGGACGAATAACCACGCATAGCTACATATTCGGTGGAGTAACTGGAGTAACCCGACATACCATCGCCACCCATGTAGAAAGTCTCGAAAGGAGACTTGGTGTATTTATTGTATGAACCTAAGTATCCCCATTCGGCGCGAGCCATCAGCACCAGTTTACCATCAGGAGTAAGAGGTGTAAAGACTTTACCGGCGAACTTAAGCTTGTAGTACTCAATCATCTCGTACAACTCAGCGGTACGTCCCGAAGTAGCCATATCAGCCAAATCGGAGTTGCTCAATCCACGGATAGCCGACCATGGCGGAGTAATCTTAGCAGAGAGTGTAAACGATGAACCACGACGAGTGTAGATAGGATTATCTATACTGGAGCGAGACAGTTGCAACGTCAGTGCTAAGTTATGACATTTACCATTAGCTACCAGTAAGTAGGGCCAATCTTTCATCCAATACATCTGATAACTCAATTCTGTATAGAGGGTGAAGTAATCATCCGGCCATTTGAGTCGCTTACCATAACCGATGCTCACACCTACTGTACGCAAGTACTTATCCGGGTCCGCTTCGGACTCTTGCAGTTGCTGATAGTAATCCGAGTTACCGGTGTAGTAGTAATTAGAGTAGTAGTTATTATATAGGTTCTGGTAGGCCTGATAATAACGGTCCGAGTAACCGGTTTGGGATGAGAAGAAAGCACTAAAGCTAAGGGAGTTAGGACGCTTACCGCCAATCCATGGTTCCATGAAACTCAAGCTCACAGCGTTGTAGTAAATACCATTCGTGCGGAAGTTAATAGCAAATGTCTGTCCTTCGCCTTGCGGAACGATACGATAGGCTTTCTTATTGAATAAGTTCTGAATTGCAAAGTTAGTGAATTTCAGTCCCAATGAGCCCACCAGTCCGGTAGCGCCCCATCCTAACGAGAACTCAATCTGGTCGCTGGACTTGGTCTCTAACTGATAGGTTATATCTACCGTTCCATCCTCCGGATTAGGCTGAATATCGGGCACAAGTTTTTCTTGGTCAAAATGCCCCATCTGGGCCAATTCACGCAGTGAACGCATAATGTCGGACTGACTGTATAATTGTCCGGGCTTGGTGTATAGTTCACGGCGAACAACGTGCTCATAAACGCGGGTATTGCCGACGATATTGATTTGATTGATTGTAGCCGGCTTACCTTCATAAACACGCATCTCAAAGTCAATACTATCGCCTTCAATCTTGACCTCTACCGGATCTACATTAAAGAACAAGTAACCTTGGTCCGTATATAGTTTAGATACGGCATCATCATCCTCTATCAAACGTTTATTGAGTTGCTTGAGGTTGTATACATCACCTTTCTTAACGCCTAATACGCGGTTAAGGTAGTCATACGGATAAATGGTATTACCTACCCATGTAATGTCACGCATGTAGTATTTCTCACCTTCATACACCTCCAAATACACATCTACGCGAGTCGGGTCATCCGGGTTAGGTACCACACTATCGGAAACGATATACGCATCGCGGTAACCAATCTCGTTGTACTTCTCAATGACGGCCTCTTTATCTTTTTCGTACAGGTCTTGCACGAATTTCTTGGTGCGGAACAAGTTAACAATATGGTTATCGTTGGTTTTCTTCATGGCTTTGTTGATTTTAACATCCGTCAAAGCCTCGTTACCTGTTATGTATATCTTGCCTACTTTCGTCTTGAATTGTTTATCCACCTTGATGGTCACTTTTACATAACCCGGGTGATCACGGTCCGGATCTTGTTTAACTAGCACGCGGGTGTTATGGAAACCTTTTTCGGCGAAGTATTTCTTGATGACGGTCTCGGCGCGGTCCGACAAGTTAGGCGTCATCTGGTTGCCACGAGTAATACCTACTTTTACTTCCAAGTCTTCTTTCTCGCTTTTCTTGAGTCCTTCATACTCCACGGAGGATATACGGGGCCGTTGCACGAAGCGCATCTCAAGCCATATCTTATCCCCTTCTATCTTGGTGGCTACTATCTTGACATCGGCGAACATACCTTGTTTCCAGAAACGACGGATGGCCTTGGTTATTTGGTCACCCGGCACATCTATCTTGTCGCCTACCGCCAGACCAGAAAAGCCAATCAGCACGAAGTCCTCGTAACTATCGGCACCTGTCACGGTGATGTCCGCAATCTCGTACGTGTTACGCTGATAGGTATATTCAATTTGAGGTGCACTCGCATCCTGCGTTCCCACCTCCTGCGCCCAACCTACCAGGCCCACCAAGCAACATAATATGATAAGTATCTTTTTCAACTGTTTGCGTTTACGTTTGCGTTCTCGTTAATTAGTCAACGTCCTCGTCCTCGTCCTCGTTAGTTTACGTCTGCGTTTACGTTTACGTTTGCGTTAAATTTGCTCACTCGTCTTTCCGAATCGTCTTTCTCGATGTTGATAGTCCACAATGGCTTTGTAGAACTCCTCCACAGAGAAGTCCGGCCATAAGCAGTCGGTGAAGTACAACTCGGTATAGGCCAGTTGCCACAGCAAGAAATTACTGATGCGGTACTCACCGCTGGTACGGATTAGCAAGTCCGGATCAGGAACATCCTTGGTTGCTAAGTAACGATTGATCACCTGTTCCGTTACGTCGGCCGCCTGCATCTTACCCTCCTGTACATCCTTAGCAATGCGGGTCATCGCGTCGGTTATCTCCCACCGAGAAGAATAACTGAGGGCCAACACCATCGTCAGACCCGTATTAGCTGCTGTTTGTTGCAGGCACTGTTCAAACTTAACGCGTGTCACTTCCGGCAAGCGACTCAGGTCGCCTATTGTAGTGAGTCGCACGTTATTCTGCATCAATGTAGGAGTCTCCTGCCGAATCGTTTCCACGAGCAGTGCCATCAATGCATCCACTTCCTCTTTAGGACGATTCCAGTTCTCCGTAGAGAAAGCATATAGCGTAAGATAGCGTATTCCCAACTCAGCGGCAGCGGTGGTTATCTCGTGCACAGTGCGCACGCCCTCACGATGACCGAACATACGTTTCAGCCCGTGTTGTTTAGCCCAACGACCATTACCATCCATGATAATGGCGATATGCTGTGGCATCCTGTCGGATATGATTTGCTCTTTGTAACTCATACTTATCTTTGGCACATTCGGCATATTTTCTTTTCCTTAGCGAACTCAAAAGTCAGTCCCAAACTAATCGTTCCTGTTATATCGCAGTTAAACACATTCGTTCCATTTAGGCTATAGCGGTCATCCAATTCCGGGATGGCTTCCAGTTTATCGGTGAAGTACAGGTTATTTTGCCATACTAACTGCAAGTTCCATCTGGGTGCGAATTTCCATTTTACACCTACGCCGAAGGGCATGTAGGCAGCAATCTTATGGAACTTATCGTGCAAGCAAACCCCTACGCCTAATAGGATATAAGGTGTAATAGGTTTAACGCGTCTATCGTAGCTATTCATTCCGAAACGGAAGAAATTATACTCGGCGGCTACATCTAAATTGACTAATTGGTTGGACCAAGTGCCCGAAATAGGTTCACCAAAATCCGTGCCAAGTTTATACGTTCCGTGAATATGATGCATTATGCCCTTCACTTGCAGCGACCATCTGGGCGTAAATTTGTACCTAAAATTGGCACCATACATCTCCCGTATGTTCTTGAACGGCAGCGACTCAGCATCCCCTATGTAGTAGCCAAAGCCGCCTTCTATTCCGAACTCGCAATGAAACATGCGTTCGTCCGCGTGCGCGTACGAAAAACACGCAATGAGAGCCACCAACAGCAATCCTATTTTGGCATGTATAGTCATAATAGCCCGCAAAAGTACAAAAAATTTGGCATATATGCAAATTTATTTGCAATTATTCGTATTTTTGCCACAAAAAATCGTTATATGGGTAACGTTGAATATGAATAGCTTTCACGCGATCGTACATTAGTTGTCGCAAGGCCTCAATATTTTCTTTCTGTTGAGCAGAAATAAAAATGCAATCATTTTGTAATTTAGCCATCCACGTGCGCTGCAGTTCTTCCAGGGGTATATTCTCCCGTCGGATAGGTGTCAAATCATCCTCGTCTTTGGGTGTGTAGGAAAAGGCATCTATCTTGTTAAAAACAACGATGGTGGGTTTTTCTTCCTTACATATCTCGGCAATCGTTTGATTAACCACATGGTATTGTTCCTCAAAATTAGGATGGGATATATCCACTACATGGATGAGCAGATCTGCTTCGCGCACTTCGTCCAAGGTAGATTTAAAACTCTCCACCAGGTTATGAGGCAGTTTACGAATGAATCCAACGGTGTCGCTCAGCAGGAACGGCAGGTTATCAATGGTCATCTTGCGCACGGTTGTATCTAAGGTGGCGAACAGTTTATTTTCGGCAAACACATCGGATTTGCTCAGCAGGTTCATGATAGTTGACTTACCTACGTTGGTGTATCCCACCAAGGCAACTCTCACCATTTTTCCTCTGTTCTGCCGCTGGGTTGCCATCTGTTTATCGATGCGTTTGAGTTCCTCGCGCAGC
This sequence comes from Candidatus Colicola caccequi, assembly GCA_018065205.1. GTDB lineage: Bacteria > Bacteroidota > Bacteroidia > Bacteroidales > Paludibacteraceae > Colicola > Colicola caccequi. The sequence goes on along the minus strand of JAGHTR010000040.1, from coordinate 2,210 downwards.
AGCGCGATACGCTGACCGATGATACGTTTATCTGCCTCTATCTGAGTCTCACCGGTACCGCGGTTAGTGCCTCCGCCACGCTGTCTATCCAAGTGGGTCCACATTCGGGTCAGACGAGGTAACATATACTGCAGGTGCGCCATTTCCACTTGGGTTTTGGCATAACTGGTTTGGGCACGTTGTAGGAAGATTTCCAGAATAAGAATCGTGCGGTCCATCACACGCACTTCCCGTCTATCCTTGGGGTTATCGCGCCAATTTAGATCCCGCTCTATATTACGCAACTGCCGTGGCGATAACTCGTCATCAAAAATCACCAAGTCAATGTCCTCGTTGTCGTTGTGGTTGTGGTTGTCGTCAATTATAAATTGACGTATTTCTTGTAGTTTTCCCGACCCCACATAGGTATTGGTGTCCGGACCATTGAGTCTTTGCACGAAGCGTTTAACGGGTATTATCTCCCGCGTATCTGCCAAAAACGCCAATTCGTCCAAGTACTCATTGGTGCGTTCCTCACTCTGTTCCGGCGTAATCAATCCAACTAATATAGCTCTCTCCATAACGTCCTCATCAACGTTTCCTTATCCTCCAAAGATAGGACCGGTGGGTTCTCCGGTTATAGGATCAGTATTGACATTGATATCGGGTGTACCGGAGCCAACCATCAATTGACTAACGGAAATGATTTGCGCCTGCGTTGCAGGTGTTATATAGTGTTTCATAATTGTTAATTCAGTTATTTATTATTTAACTCTACTCCAACGGCGTTATAGGTTTTGCCGTTCTTGCGGATAATGAGTTGACCGTTATACATGAACTTGTTTGCGTTTGCGTTTGCGTTTACGTTAATCAGTCCGGTCGGCGTCTCTTTCGGCAGTGGCATAGATATATACTTGCGGTTGGGAACTTGGGTGACTGTACTATTAGGAACATTATCCATTATTAGGTATGCGCTGTAAGCGTGCAATCCCGTATAACCGCCACACTTACGCCACTCGTTGTTATAAATAATGTAGTTGCCTTCCAATATATTACCGGTTGTGCCTGCAACACCATCTACGATTTCTTCAAATGTACCCTGCAAGCCGTTGCACTCGGCAGCATCTAAAGGAGTGTCGGTATATTGGTCACCATTCTTGACGCGGAGTATCTCTGCCGTAGCACGGATGACATAACCGGCACCGGCTTGGGTCTCTTCGGCAAGCACTTCCTCCATGATGATGCGGCCGTTCTCTATACCTGCGATAGTGTAGATATCGGAACACTCCATATCATTTAAAAAATATTTCCAACATAGCGTACCATAGGTGCCGACGGTCATATTCTCGCGGACGGAAATCCACATATCTTTGAGGTTTTGTACCACATTATAGATTTCGCTAATCGCTTGTACATTAGCCTCGTCAATCTTGTTTTTATTTGTGGGTTTGGTGATGGTTGTTTTAGCCGTATTTACGATGTTGTCAATATCGGCTTTCGCTTCACTCTTAGCACTCTCATCAACGCCTAATCCGTTTATTTTCTCTTTGGCAGTATCGGCAACCTGCTCAACCTCCTTAATAGCATTTTGTTGCAAGGCGATAAACTCTTGGATATCGGTTTGGATATCTTCCTCTGCTTTGTTTTGCATGTCCTTTATTTGTTGGATGGTGTTTTCTTTCAACTGCCCAACCCCATCCAAATTACTTTCTGCGTTAATCGAGAGTTGAGCTTTATCTTTTACACTCCCTAATTGTGTTTGGAATGTGACTACATCGTGTTGTACCGTTTCTATATTCCCATAACCCTCTGCTGCTTGGTTGATTGCGACTTCAGCATCCGCGGCTGCTTTATCAACATCATCATTAGCGGCTTGTTTAGCGGCTTGCAGTTTATTATAATAATCCTGAACGTATGCTAATTGTTGATTAATTTGGTTTTGTGCATCATTTATAGCTTTTTTAACATCATCTTCTGACTCAGCATTATCGATATTTGCTTCATCCGTAGCAACGGCTTTATCAATCTTGTTTATTGCATCGTCTTTGACCGTATAGTAAACGCCCAATGCGTTTATCGTATCCTTGGCATCAGTGGCAATATCATTAATATTGTCCTTCATTCTTTCCTTATAACCGGCGATTGCGGCTTGGATGCCTGCCAAAGTTTTTTGAGTTTCCTCTTCCATTGCGTTAAGGCCGTTATGTTTTTTCTGTTGGATAGTACTCTCA
>JAGHTR010000090.1 GCA_018065205.1 Candidatus Colicola caccequi | reverse complement strand
ATAACTTGTATTTTTTTTGTTCAATTATTTGCGTATTTGAAATTTTTGTTGTACCTTTGCAGCGCAAATTGAGAATTTTCGGAATGTAGATTGAGAATTTTTGGAATGTAAATTGAGAATTTTCGGAATGCAGATTGAGAATTTTCGGAATGCAGATTGAGAATTTTTCCTCACATATAATATTAAACGCGCACCCGTGTGAGTGCGCGTTCCTTTATCTATCATCCTTCATCTATCACTTCGTCAGTTCCATTCCGGAAGCGTTGTAGATGCGGCCATTGCGGATGATGTGCAATTGGTCGTTTTGGATGACCTTGATGAATCGGTCTCCGGTAGGATTGCCGTCTGTACCGATGGTCTCAATGATTGTGGGCGTTGTGCGTTCCTTAACGCGCACATCCAGATAGAATCGGTCTGCTATCTTGCCCTTGTTGAGGTCAACGGTGTAGGAATCAATAGCCATGTCGGTATGGGAACCGGTGGTATTGTCTATCAGATAAACCTCGAGTCCGTCGGTCATATTGGGCATTGCGAAGGTGTATGCACCATTGGCGTTGATGTTCACGGTGAGGGGCACGATTTGATCCTCAACGGGTAGGGTATTACCGGCATATTCCACTTCCTCTGTTACGGAGTATATTTGGTTAGCGCGAGTATCGGTAATCTTGGTTAAGTCCATTTGATTATCGAAGTCGGTTGTCGCGCGTGCGTCCATATATATATAGGTGTTATCCTCGGTATTGTTACCCTTTTTGAGACTGAGCGTCATTTGTGCGTTGGTCAATTCGTTTTCTGCTACGATACGGCGAGCTGCAACCTTTTGATCCTGTTCACTCTGTGTGTATTGGTTCCAGTTGATTTTTCCAGAGAACTGAACCATATAGCAGTAGAATGATTGGAAGGGTCTCTCAAGTGAGGATACAGGTTTATACCATTGATACTGTTCCTCTTCCGGATAAAATTCATAAACAAAGTTAGGAGCTTGGTCTAAGACGCTATCTTTCTCTGTGCGTTTGAATTGTGTTTCGGCATTAATCTGGATGTCGCTATAACTATCGGTACCTAATAGACGCCAGTTGCTATCTTGTGCCTTACGATTTTTCTTCTGGCAAGTCCAGTCCTCATATTCAACCCATTGCTCTTTGCCACTTCGGGTCATTTTCCATCCGCTTTCGCTACTTGGGAAGTAGAGACGCAGGATAGTGGTTTTAACTGTTTTCTTACCATCTACGCAACCAACTCCTCCTTCGCAAGGTTCTTCTCTGGTGATTTCTTTCCATAATCCGTTGCTATCCGCGTCAGTGCGGTCGAAGACGAGAATATAACCGTTTCCTTTTTTCAGCGTCTCATTTTTTCTCATCCAACGCCAGAAGGTTTTGGTCTGTGTTTCGTACCAACCCTTTTCTGCGCGGGTCTTACCATCATATTCTTGGATGCCCCAAGTACCTGCGGTAGGACTACCATTGTCATCTAAGGTGACATAGCCTTCTACGCCAAAGATACTGCTGATTTCGCAATCAAATGGAACAGAGAACCAATACATGGATTCTCCTGATTTTTGTGCAGTTGATGCACCGTCAATTTCCATTACGAAGTAAGCGCTCTTTAGACTGGACACTTTAGCAGCATCGTTGCTCAAATTAACTTGTGCCACTTTCTCGTCTTCATGACGAACAAAGAGTACATCTGCGTTAATTCTGGTTTCGCTTTCGTAAGTGACATCATTAACGGGAGACCATGCAGATACGATACGGTTGGTCTTGAAGTCATAGATGACGCGTATGTTGTATGTATTATTGGTGGTACCTATTGCTAAGATATCACGTTGAGCAGGAGTAGAGGTTTCTGCACCGGTTATTGGGTCGCGTGTATATCCTAATTGATAGATGATAGTTCCGTCAAAGGCTTTGGACTTCAGAAGAGCTTGTGCTGATTGGTGTCCACCATCAATCTTAACGAAAATATTCTTCTCATATACCCAGTTGGATATATCTCCGAATTTACTCCACGCTGCGTGATCGGTATAGTTGGCTTCGTTCAATTCTTCTGAACAGGATTTATCATTATAGATGTTGTCACCTACTATATTGAGGAAGTCGTTGGAGCTTACCGTTGAGCCACGAAGGATAGAACGCTCGAAGTAGTTGGTCTCGGGGTTATAGCCGAAGCGCAAGTTCACACCGGTGCCGGCATCAGGTTTGATATTTCCATCTTCATCTGTGTAACTACTCTTTTCAATCATATTAGCGAGGTTATCGTTGATGTCGTTACCAATGCAAGCTTTGATGTTGAGTTTGTCTCCTTGATTAGCCACTTTCTTGTTTATAACCCAGTAGTAATCGTATAGGGCATCTTTGTATGGCGTGAAGTAGGTGAATTTATTGCTTTCGTTCTTGTAGTTATTCCAATCGCCAGCAGCATCGGTACGGATGTAGTAGTCGCCGGTGTAAGGAGCAACGTCTGTTAGGCCTGCACCATCGTTGGTAATCTTGGCAATATAGATTCCAGACTTAGTAAAGGTATTAGCGGAAATAGTAGCCACTTGCGTGCCATTGCGCAGAATACGCACTAAGCCGGATTTGTTGCCTGTTTCGTCTTTGCCAGGAGCATAGAACGAAACGATGTCATTGAGATTTTCAACCTTATTAGAGTAATACGTTTTACCATTGGCCATATTAACTACTGCTTGGTACTCTGCCCAGCAGTCGTTGTCGTCACGAAACCAATTACGTTTCTGCCCATCACCACCATCTTCTAAATGATAACATCCCGAACTAGTAACATTTTCAACATTAGTAGTTTGTTGCCATGGTGTCTTAACATCTAAATCCCATTCATGGAACAGGAAACTTACTTTACCATTTGTTCCCAATGGAACTTGAGCCGAGAAACGATCATAATTATCGACACAATCTTTCCACTTCATATTCAAGTCAGTGCCAGTAAGACCATCACCCCAATAATATACCCACATTTTGTTATGGTCATTCCAATTAAAGAAGGTTGGCACTTTCACTTGTATCAAGATCTTGGATGGGTGAGTAACGGTGGCTTGGAAGGACTTAATTACGGAATATCCATTCAATGTATATTGTACCGTAATTGTTTTTGCAGAACCTTTGGTAGTACCGGTCAGCATGAAGTTCTTGCCTTGTTGCGCAGCAGTAAAGCCGGATGGTATGTTGGGGAAGGTAATTTGCAATTGACTTTCATCATAGCCGAAATCCAAATCAACATCCGGAGTAATCAGTTGTGATTCGCCTTGATGCAAAGTAACATTGGCAATGTCGCCTACATAGAGGATTGGAGGACATGAACTGGCAACATTAACATTATATTTATGTGAAGTACCGTCTTTTGTACCAATCTCATAGCAAGTATTGTGGTCGGGCAGTGCAATATCTTCAGTTTGTTCGGCACCCTGATCACCCCAATTCTTACCATTATTAAGAACAAAGTGGGTATAACTTGGATACTTAACCAAGAAAATATGCCAATCACCTAATTTGCCGATGAAATCATTTCCTGGCCATGCTGCTTCCTCTTGAAGAGGATTCGATCCGTTAATCCACATGTAGTATTTTGACATCAGATGACCTGTGTCTTTTACTCTCACCTCAACCAAGCGGTAGATACTAACTGAAGTGGTAGCTATGAGGGTACGATTATTAATGGTAGCCGTTGCTTTAAAGTCATAACGATGAGGGTCGCGATTTGTCATTTGGTAAGTTTGATCCTGTTGCGTCTCAGTCGTAATCGTCATGAAGGTTGTTGGTTCCCCACCATCAACGCTACTGGTGACTGTTGCTGCACCGGCATAGTGATCGGTGCTGTAGTAAATCGTCACTTCAGGATTTTCTGAGAGTTCGCCTTCTTCTTTCTCGTTCCAAGAAGCAGTTAAGTGCAGAGCAGGAGTTGGTACGCCTTGATACCAAATAGTTTCTGTCTTTTTCTCACTCACATACGAACCTTGTATTGCTTGGTAATAAGTCTTAACCTCAATGGATTGTAGCGAGGTGTTATTCACAGTTATGTCCTTTGTGCGGGTTCCCGTACTGACATCACTTCCAAATTCATACCAAGCCTGTACACCGGCAACTGCGGGTAAAGCGGTAATCTCCAGATGCATCTTCTCATCCAAGTAGAATTGATAGGGATTAGCCTCTGTACCATCACCTGCGATGAATGGCAAAGTGCTTTCTTTATATACGCGTGTCTTAGCAACTTGCAATGTAAAGTCAGGAGTAGGATAGGTAATCTTCATTTTGGGCGAAGCCCCGCTGAAATCAATCGTGAAAGTGTATGTACCGGCAATAGCAGTTCTGAAAGTAGGAGCGTTACAATTTTCTTCATGGCTTGTGAATTGCCATTCAACACCATTGGTTAATTCTTGTGCACTACTTCCACCCCAAGAACTACCGTCTGCCAAGTCACCGAGTTTGAGTTTATATGTGGTAGAAGCTTCAAGAGACATCGTGATAGTAGCGGTTGTGCCGTTGATGGGAGTGAATAAGCCAACTGTCTTGGCTTCCTTACCCCAACCGGGCATACCTTTCGTCGGTTCTTGATTTTCTGTACTTGACCCACGCAGATAGAATCGCTCTGCAAAGTTGGCAGTAATCGAACCTGCAGCAGCGGCACTCTCGTTAGAGGTAACACGCACTTCGGTTGTTGCAGAACCTGCCGACAGATTGATGGTGTAATTAGTATTAGGGGTTGTCGTCCAACCGGTAAAGTAATAACCGACATTTGGAACGGCAGTAACTGTACCAGGTGTATAAACACCGATATTGGTCAACGAAGCAACACTACCTTGAATAGTACCACCGTCACCGGCAACAACATTGACAGTATGTTTGTATTCAACCCAACGGTCTTGCATTTGGATTTGTTGATTAGGACTTGCTATCCAACCATTAATGGTAAGTTGCAAAAGATTATCATCTTCTATAGCTTTTGAAGAAGAATATTCTGTTCCATTGTATTTAACCGTACCGGAAGGAATCGTCCATTTTGTATGATAGAAACCAACCTTAGATGCCGAAGTTGCATCGATATCATAGGTGGTTTCCACACCCACGCAATTGGTGATAGCCGCATCTACTTGTTTATAACTTGAAATTTCCGTACTTGCATCTGTTTGATAATACTTATGGGTAATTTGCAAGTCATATTTATGGTCTACGAATTTCACATAAACCGTTTTTGCTTCAGCAATATTGGGGATAGTGTATGTTTTTGCTGCGCCTGTATTGTCACCATCTAGCAGTTTGTCACCAGTGCAAGAGGAGTTGGCGTACCATCCTTCTACTGTATAGTTGGCATCAGGAGTGGCAGTAAGTGTAACAGTAGAGGCACCATCAACCTTTTGAGTTGCATTGCCAGTAATCGGTGTTCCGCTACCCAATTGGATTGTTCCGTGAGTACTTCCGAATACGCCATACGTGACATCAACTTGAGCCAAAGCCCAAATTGCATAGAGTGT
>JAGHTR010000020.1 GCA_018065205.1 Candidatus Colicola caccequi | reverse complement strand
AGTCACCTTCGTCTTCAACGTACTCAACAATAGTATCAAATGCTACAAATTGTAAATCCTCAGGCCATTCCATCCATTGAGGCTCTACGTTGGTTTGCAGAACAAAACTCTTCTTGCCACCTTCTTTGTCAAACTCTACCGTCTCAGGTAAGCCGACAATCTGAGGGTGAATGCCGGCAAACGAGATATTCAAACTACTGGGTGAGTTCCAAAGTTGAGTATTAACCGATTTGCCCGATTTTTTGTTATAGCAATGGAAATAAGCATTGGGAGCGATGGTATTCTCATAGTAATCAGCAAAGATACCAAAGTTCTCGTCTCCATCGTTGAAATTGTAGAGTGCTACTACGAAATCGCCTTCTACGATAGCAGGTACTTCACTTAATCCTCCAAATTCGTCTTCCTCAACAAAAACGAATGGCAATGTGCCTATCCAAGCATTCTTATCGCTCATTTTGATATAATCATCCTTCTTGGCAGTCGAGAGGTACAGAGGATTTTCCCAATCAATGCTTTTATCCTCAAGCTTATAGATACCGAGAGAAACCTCATCTTTGTCGCCCATTAACTCGTCACCATCATAGTATACATCTACGAGCACCTTTTCAAAATACATGGTACCCTCGTTGTAAATAATACTAAAGATGGTATCCATTTCGGTCTTGTAATCGTTATAGGGGTTCTTCATATGAGTACCGTATGCAAACTCTCCAATCTCCTCGGGAGCACCGCAAGGTACGAAACTAACACCTTCTAACCATTTTTCTGGAGATTGCTCAGCATAGCGTTGTGCCTGTGTAATGGTGGTGGAGAAGTCTGCCGCAATATTCAATGTGCTGGCGAAACCATAATCTGCATATATATCATTCCACGTTTTACCAAATGTCCAATTGGTGAATCTAATGGTAGTGTCTTCAATCACGAGGTCCGGCGTTGAAATCATTGGCAGGGGATATGATGAACCAATTCCGTCAGTCTTTATCGTGAAGGCAGTATCTTCTGCTACAGGATCCTCATCTAACCACCATGTGGATTTTTGACCGGTTACCCAAATTGGATTTAAAGTAACGGAGTCAACATTGTAGGGGGTATAGATCATTGCAGGAAATACATAACCCAAACCGCCGGTGGGTGTACCGCTGCGCCACTCCAATCCATCAATGAAGTAACCGTTTGTTAGTGTATCAACGACTGCTTCGTTAGCGGCTTTTTTGACTGCTCTAAAGTCGGTCACATCAACACATTCTTTTACAAGTTCTTTTTGGGCAACTGCTTGTTTGGCAAGAGTTACTTGTTGAGCCTTAACTGCTTGTTGTGCGGTAGGCTTTGCGTTCAGCGTTGCGCACGCTACGATGGCGCAAGCAAAAATGAAAACTTTTTTCATACTTGTCAA
>JAGHTR010000211.1 GCA_018065205.1 Candidatus Colicola caccequi | reverse complement strand
CTAGCGTTCATCCTGAGCCAGGATCAAACTCTTCGTTGTAAAATAATTAAATCTTTAGCTCAGAATAACCAATTTATTGTACTTTTTAACGGGAACTAGTTACAATCATTACTATTAAAATCTAACAGTAATTATTTTCCCAATTCTTGTACTTGAAGTTGTTGCTCCGCTTGCGCTTCGTAACAAAAATTCAAGTACTCTTGTACTACATCATTTGTTGATCAGATCTTCAAAGAACACTCTTTTTTTGAACTTTTCACGTTTTTAGCGCGAAAGCGAGTGCAAAGGTACTGCTTTTTTTTGACCTGACCAAATAATTTAGCAAAAAAATGCAAAAAAAGTGTTACACCTTATTTATAATGCGCATGTGCGCGCTCGCGCGTTCCTTTATAAAATTATTAATAGTCGACATAATTTCTATTTCAAGTCGACAGAAAGACGCAGGTTAAACATACGTCCGGTTAGGAAGTTTGGAGAAGCCCATTGAGCGCCATTGGCAGCAGAGACCCATGTGTAGGAATTGACATTTTTCCAATCAGCAAGGTTAAATACTTCAAAGTATATAGACCACGCCGCCACGTGTTGGGCAGAAGGTTTGCGCATAAACTTATCTGTAGCAGCCGAGAAAGTGCGACTTGCCCCTATATCAATACGTTTGTAGATAGGCAAGTGCGACAAATAACGCATGGATTCGCTATGCGGATAGCCAAAGGGCAATCCATCGGAGAAGACGAATTTCAGATGCAGTTTATACTGAGGCAATTTAGGTATATAGTCTTGGAAGAATATGGATAGCGACCAACGTTGTTCTTGTGGAGAAGGGAACCAACCACGATTATAGGGGTCGTTGAGCATTTGCATTCTACTGCGCATACATGAGAAACTAATCCATGAATCCACACCCGGTACGAGTTCACCATACAGTTTAAGGTCCAAGCCAAGTGTATATCCTTTGGAATCATTCTTACCGGAATAGCGAACTCGCACATTATCCACTGTGTAACTAATCATCCGATCTGTGTATTTAGCATACGCTTCGGTGGTAAACTTAAACGGTCTACCCCATGCCCGGAAGTAGTAATCAAAGCCAAGAACGGCATGAACCGAGCGTTGCGCTTTAAGATGATCGTTCAGACGGATGCGTGTTACGCCATGATCGATGACGGTATCTCGCAATTCCTTATAGAAAGGCGCTTGGTAATATAATCCGGTAGCAAAACGGAAAGTAAAATCACGTTTCCATCCGGGCTGCCAAACCACAGAAGCACGTGGGGAGACAAGCACCTCGTTGGTATAGGTCCAGTAGTTAAGTCGTGCTCCGGCAGTAAGAGTGACATTACCTTGGTTGGTATTCCATCGATAGGCATCTTGTATATAGGCTTCTATTCGTCCGGAGGTCATGGACGTCTCTCCTTTCTGGGTGTAATATAGGTCCATGGACTTGGACGTATTAGGCATTGAGTAGCCCATCGAGTCGCGCCATTCCCATTCGGAGATATGGTCGGATATCAGTTCCACTTGTCCGCTTAGTCCCCAAGACAGCGTATTGGCATAATGGGTCCATGCCCCGGTATGAGCGAGATTGATGACCCCTGCGGACAGTTTATTCCGCGCATGTTCATGGGAAGTACCTGTGCCTAACGATGTAGATGAATTATCGGTTAAGACGTACTCGGCAGTAATGTCATACGTTTCTTGTTCATTGGTATAGAAGCCATTAAGATTAAATCCGAGTGTCACTTCGGGTGAGACCTTACCTTGTGCCGATAGGGATGCAAAAGCGGTAAGGAAATGGTCTTTTTCCTGTCCTTCATACCATATTGTTTTCTGCAGGCCTTGTTCGCCACCCCACCCTTCGGACATAGAGTCCGGGCGGAAGGAGTAATCGTTATAGGACACGTTGCCCAGGAATGCTATTTCCCAATCGCGATGATGCGGTAAGCGCCAAGTCATTTGGGTTTGGTAATCCACGAAATTAGGCTGATAATTACCCTTGGTAGGCAAGGCTCCTAACATATACTTGGATGTCTTATATCGAATACCATGCATGTATGATTGTGTTGAATCGCCCCAACCTGCATAGACGTTTGCGCCAAGGAGAGAGACAGATATGTTGGATTCAAAGTGAGTAGGACGTTTATAGCGTATATCGAGTACAGAGGACATTTTATCACCAAATTGAGCATTAAAACCTCCGGCGGAGAAGTTAACTTGTTCCACCATGTATGGATTAACGAAGGACAGTCCTTCCTGTTGTCCGGATCGAATGAGTAAGGGGCGATGCACCTCGATGCCATTGACATAGACGGAGTTTTCATCAAATGAACCGCCTCGCACGTTGTATTGGGTAGATAGTTCGTTATTTTGGCTTACACCGGCGAAGGTAATCAGTAGTGATTCTATGCTGCCACCCGTGGCATCCGGCATCAGTCGTACCACTTCGGCGGATGTATGGTCCATCATATCGGTTTGTCTTTGTATACCTCGTACCTCCACTTCTTGTAGCAGTTCAGCGTCTTGCGGCAGGACGACATTGATATTGAAGACATCTTGGTCGGTATATAGTTGTTGCCGCAAGGTGACATAACCTATCATAGAATAGGATAAGAAGACGGTATCGTTCATCTCTACTTGGAGCGAATAATAGCCGTTGCGATTGGTGGCTGTGCCGTTAGTAGTACCTTCCACTACGACGTTAGCCAACTCGACACCAACATTCTGTTCATCCACCACATAGCCGTAAACGCGAGTTGTTCGCGCCGACAATGGGCAAGTGAGCAATAAGCATATCAATATATAGAAAAGACGTTTCACTATTGTTGTATGTTTCGATTATGTTTCGATAATGTTATGACAATGTTATGACAATGTTATGAGAATGTTATGAGAATGTTATGACTTAGACCCTACTAACGAGCGTATTTCCGAGAGTCGGTTGAGGGCCTCGAGAGGAGTGAGGTTGTTGATATCGAGCGAGGCGACGGTATCGCGTATTTGTTCAAGGACGGGGTCGTCAAGTTGGAAGAAAGACAATTGTAATCCTTCGGGGGCAGACACGGTAGCCTTACCTGAACCGATAGCCGTAGTCGCAGGAGCCTGGCTATGCTCTAAGTCGTGCAGGATTTGTTCTGCACGGGTGACGATACTGGTTGGCATACCGGCGAGTTGAGCGACGTGAATACCAAAACTATGTTCCGATCCGCCACGAGCCAGTTTTCGCAAGAAAATAACCTTGCCATTAAGTTCTCGTACGGCTACATTGTAGTTGCGGATGCGAGGGAAGGTCTTTTCCATTTCGTTGAGTTCGTGATAATGGGTAGCAAAGAGTGTCTTGGCGTGGAATCGTGACTCGTGGATATACTCGACGATAGCCCACGCGATAGATATGCCGTCGTAGGTGGAAGTGCCACGACCTAATTCGTCAAAGAGGACTAAAGAGCGTTCGGATAAGTTATTTAGGATAGCAGCAGCCTCATTCATCTCCACCATAAAGGTAGATTCGCCGGAGGATATATTATCCGAAGCACCGACACGAGTAAATATCTTATCTACTATACCAATAGAAGCCGATTCAGCCGGCACGAATGAACCCATTTGTGCCATTAAGACAATGAGGGCTGTTTGACGTAACAGAGCCGACTTACCCGCCATATTAGGTCCGGTTAGGATGATCACTTGCTGCGGAGCCTCTCCCCGACCCTCTCCTGAAGGCGAGGGAGTGAGATTATTAGATAGATACACATCATTGGGCACATATGTTTCGCCCAGCGGCAGTTGTTGCTCAATGACGGGATGCCGTCCTTGACGAATATCTATGACGAGAGAATCGTTTACATCGGGGCATACATATTTATTTTGTGCGGCCACGGTTGCAAAGGATAGCAGGCAGTCCAGTTGAGCGAGCACATTAGCGTCCACCTGCATAGCAGGCACATATTCGGTTAGGGCCAAGATGAGTTCAGTAAAGAGACGATTCTCCAAGACCTGAATCTGTTCCTCGGCAGAGAGTATTTTCTCCTCATATGATTTCAGTTCCTCGGTTATGTATCGTTCAGCATTGACGAGTGTTTGTTTGCGAATCCAAGAAGCAGGCACTTGGTCTTTGTATGTATTGCGGACTTCGAGGTAGTAGCCAAACACGTTATTGTAGCCTATTTTGAGGGAAGAAATACCGGTTTGTTCTATCTCACGTTGTTGCAATTTGAGCAAGTAATCTTTTCCGTTAGTCTGTATATCGCGCAGTTCATCCAATTCGGGTGACACTCCGCGAGCAATCATATTGGGTCTTCCTGCTACAGCAGGAGGATCGGGAGTTATTGTTGTTTCGATGCGATGGCGCATTTCGGAGCAGAGGGTTAGTTGGTCACCAAGCAGGGCCAAGTAACTATTATCGTCGGCCGATTCGCAAATATGTTTAATCGGTTCAATCGCCCGCAGAGCATTGCCTAACTGCACCATTTCACGTGGCGATATACGTCCCGTTGCTATTTTAGAGACGATACGTTCCATGTCTTGCACCTTAGCAATCTCGGTTCGAATTGTTTCGCGATGGTCTGGGTGGCGGAAGAAGAACTCCACGACGGATTGGCGGTTGCGGATAGGTCGTATATCTTTGAGAGGGAATGCCATCCAACGATGCAGCATACGTGCCCCCATAGGTGTAATGGTTTGGTCCAATACATCATATAGGGTATGTGCATCTTCGGCGTTGGCGTTCACCAGTTCAAGGTTACGGATAGTGAATCGATCCAGCCATACATAGCGGTCTTCTTCGATACGTGCCAAGTGTTGAATATGTCCTGTTTGCAAGTGCTGAGTAGCATCTAAGTAATGCAGGATAGCTCCGGCAGCAATGATGGCGTTTGGCAGGTTTTGCAAGCCAAATCCCTTGAGGTTTGCCACGTTGAATTGCTTTTGCAGCCGTTCTTCAGCTGCTTGGGCAGTCATCATCCAATCGTCCAATTCAAAGGTAAAGTAACGATTACCAAAGTTAGCCTCCAGTTGTTCTTTCCTGCCCCGCATATAGAGCACTTCTTTGGGAGCAAAGTTGACCAGCAGTTTATCAATATAATCGGATGTACCTTCGGCTACGAGGAACTCACCCGTTGATATATCCAGGAAGGCTATACCTATGGTGTTGTTGAGCGTTGAGAGTTTAGAGTTTAGCGATTTTGTGCCAAAGTGCACACAAGCAAGGAAGTTATTCTCTTTCTGCTGAAGGGTGGTATCGGAATAGCTAACACCGGGAGTAACGAGTTCAGTTACGCCGCGTTTAACCAGTTTCTTGGTCAGTTTTGGGTCCTCCAGTTGGTCGCAAATAGCGACGCGCAACCCTGCCCGAACAAGTTTAGGCAAGTACGTATCCAAGGCGTGGAAGGGGAATCCTGCCATATCAATAGATGCAGCGGACGAGCCACCATTAGAACGGTGGGTAAGAGTTATGTTAAGTATTTTAGAGGCCTTTACGGCATCCTCACAATATGTTTCGTAGAAGTCTCCGCAGCGGAACAAGAGCATTGCGTCGGGGTATTGCTCCTTGATGTTGCGGAACTGCTGCATCATCGGTGTTTCTTCCTTATTTGCCATTTTGCATTTGGACTAGTTTATGATAATAACCTTTTAGTGCCAATAGTTCATCGTGTTTGCCACTCTCGACTATCTCTCCTTCGTGCAAGACGCAGATGAGGTCGGCATTGCGGATAGTAGAGAGTCGGTGAGCAACAACGATGGTGGTGCGGTCACGCATGAGATTCTCAAGGGCTTCTTGAACGAGTTTCTCGGACTCGGTATCCAGTGCCGATGTTGCTTCATCCAAAATCAAAATTGGTGGATTCTTAAGGATGGCGCGAGCAATGGAAATACGTTGTCGTTGTCCACCGGATAGGCGCGAACCACGATCACCAATGGATGTTTGATATCCTTCGGGGGTTGCCATAATAAAATCATGTGCATTAGCAATCCGTGCAGCAGCGATGACAGCCTCTTCCCATGTCTGGCCATTAGGGGCAGGTTGGGTAGTATCTACGCCGAAGGTTATGTTATTAAAGAACGTATCGTTAAAGAGAATAGCCTCTTGGTTGACGTTGCCCATTAGTGAGCGCAGGTCATGGATTGCCACGTTACGAATGTCTATGCCGTCAATCTGTATAGCACCTTTGATGACATCGTAGAAACGCGGCAGCAGGTCAGCCATGGTTGTTTTGCCAGAGCCGGACTGTCCGACCAATGCCACCGTTTGTCCCTTACGGATAGTGAGGTTGATTTGTTTGAGTACAGGTCGATCGGACTGATAGTAGAAATGGACGTTTTTATACTCAATCTTATCCTCGAATGTATGTAGTGGCAGTGGCAGTTCTTTCTCAACGATGTTAGACTTGGTATCTAATATCTTATCTATACGTTCTAGGGACGCCATACCCTTGCGGATACTGTAAGTAGCTTTACTGAGGTCCTTAGCGGGATTGATGATGCTATAGAAGATGACGAGATAATAAATGAATGTAGCGGCATCAATGGTAGAGTGATTAGATAGGATTAGTCCTCCTCCGTACCATAATAGCACGGCGATGAGGGCAGTACCTAAGAACTCGGACATAGGGTGAGCCAGTTGGTACTTACGCTCCAGTCCCATGAAGGTGCGGCGGGTCATGTTATTATGTTTGGAGAAGCGAACTTTGAGTTTATCTTCGGCATTAAAAGCCTTGACGATTCGTAGTCCACCAAGTGTTTCTTCAATTTGGGACAGCAGGTCAGCGGTCTGTTCTTGTCCCTTAGTAGAGCGGCGTTTGAGGCTACGTCCAACCCATCCGATGAACCAACCGGCGGTAGGCAGTAGGATTAGCACAAAGAGGGTGAGTTGCCACGAGATAACAAAGAGGGTGATGAGGTAGATAATAATCATCACGGGGTCCTTAAATATCATTTCGAGCATCGCCATGATGGAGTTTTCCACTTCCAGTACATCGTTGGTCATGCGGGACATGATATCGCCCTTGCGTTCCTCGGTAAAAAAGCCGATAGGCAGGCTAACGACCTTGTTGTATAGTTTCTGACGCAGGTCGCGCAGCACACCTAATCGAATAGGAATCATGAAGAAAGAACTGAAGTACGAGCAAGCGCATTTGAGTCCGGTCATAGTAACGAGGAAGACGCCCAGCAGGAACAATACCCAACCGGGGCCATTCACTTCGATTTGGCATTGAAGCCAATAGAAGATGTTGTTTTTAGCAGCGTCCAGCATCTCGTTCAGTCCCATTGAGGATGTGATAGCCACATACTCAGTATCGGGGGCAGCGATGCCGAACAGGATTTGCAGCACAGGAATGATGGCAGCAAAGGAGAACAGGGACAAGATGGTTGAAAGCAGGTTGAAGAAGATGTTCAACACAAGTTGCCACTTGTAAGGCGGGACAAAACGCCGCAATAATTGTAAGAAATCCATAATTATTTGTGGGTATGAATATTTTCGTTTATATACTGATGCAAATGTTTGATCAGCACGGCTTCGTCAGTTATCTGAACTGAGATGGGCACAGTTTGTAGTTTAGTCTTTATACTTTCCGGCAGTTCCATGGTAGCGAATCGCATATAGTCTTTTTCGGTGGTATAGATGATATCAACCGTTTCGGCAGCCTTGGCGATAGTGACGATATCATTATCTGTAAAAGTATGATGATCGGGATAGGACAGCACAGATGTTTTTGGATTAGACATCTTAACCTGATTCACTAAATACTCGGGGTTGGCTATTCCTGTCACAACCAGTACACGCTGGTTTGACGCTAACGAGGGGTATGCAATGGAGGCGAAGTGCAAGTGTTGGAAGACCGGTAAATGCAGTTTCGTATCCACGATACGCTGGTCGATGGGTCGCATTTGAGGCGGACATTTAGTCACCACCACCGCCGAGGCGCGAAGGCTCTCGTGCTTATTGTCGCGCAGTCGTCCCAAAGGCAAGAAGTGGTCATCTATATACAACCGGTCGTAGGCGGTAAGTAGGATGTAGAACCCGCAACGGAGACGACGATATTGGAAGGCATCGTCCAAGATAACCACTTGCAGATTAGGCACCTGTTGTTGTAAGCAATGAATACCATGAATACGGTCCTTACACACAGCCACCGGAATAGACGGAAATTTCTGATGGATCTGCATAGGCTCATCTCCTATCGTGAGTGCCGTAGCGTTCTCATCCGCCATCACAAAACCACGGGTACGCCGTTTATATCCTAACGACAATACCGCTACGTTGTAGTGCGGACTAAGCATCCGAATGAGGTACTCCACAAAAGGTGTTTTGCCGGTACCTCCCACCGCCAAGTTACCCACAGCAATAGTAGGTATAGATACGGTATGCGAATGCAGTATATCGGCCTTGTACAGACCATTCCGAATAGAAATGACTATGCCGTACAGCCACGATAGTGGGGCTAATATGAGATCTTGTATTTTCATTAACGAATGATTTGTTCGGGCATAAGAGTCATGATACGAGGTTGCGAGCAACGTTCCTTGATATGCATGAGGAATTTCTCCTCTTGGGACGAATTATCCAATGCCTGCATGAACTGCTCGAAGAAGTCCTTACGGGCGGGATAGTAGATAGGTGTGTAATGCTCTATTCCTGCCAGTTCAGCAGCCTTAGCGATAGCGTCATCTAATCCGCCTATCTCATCTACGAGTCCTATTTTCAGGGCATCCTGACCGAGCCATACGCGCCCCTCGCCGATTAGTTTGATGGAGTCCTGAGTGGTATGTCTGCCTTCGGCGCAGCGACGAGTGAACAGGTCATAACCGCGCTCTATCATGGATTGCATGAGGGCATGTTCTTCGGTGGTCATGCCTTTAAGTACCATGTGGGAAGTAGAGAACTTATTGGTGCCTACTCCATCGATGTCAACACCCACTTTGTCGCGCAGACGGCTGAAGTCCGGTATCAGGCCAAAGATGCCGATTGATCCGGTCAAGGTGTTAGGTTGAGCGTAGATATAGTCCGAACCGCAGGAGATATAGTAACCTCCGGAAGCGGCATAGTCACCCATGGATACAACAACAGGCAGACCTTTCTCGCGGAGAGTCTGGATAGCATGCCATATCTGTTCGCTGGCGTTAGCACTGCCACCGGGGCTGTTGACGCGCAGTACAACGGCTTTGACTTTGTCGTTTTCTGCAATCTTGCGGATGGTCTTCAGCATTTTCTTACCTACTATACCTTCGCCTGTTTCGTCCGTTATCTCGCCTTCGGCATAGAGCACAGCCACATGGCTATCCACTTTAGCCTCATCGCGTTTAACATTCTTCATTGCAGTAGTAGAAACCACTTTATAGTCCTTGGTGCCGGTTAATTCGCGCACGATGGTATCTAAGTCGTTAGAATAGATTAGACTATCTACTAGCCCGTATTGGAGGTATTTCTCTTGCGGCATCAGTTCTACTAACTCATCGGCATAAGCATTGAGTTGACTAACGGTGAGGTTACGACTTTGTGCTACACCTTCGCACATGATGTTCCAGGCCCCATTAAGGAACTGCATCGTTTGTTTCTTATCGGCATCCGACATCTCGGTGCAGAAATACGGTTCTACGGCAGACTTGAAGGTGCCCACCTTGAGGACATTCATCTTGACGCCTATTTTCTCCAACAGACGCGGATAGTACAGTTTAATGGAAGCCAGTCCGTGCCATTCCACCATACCAACGGGATTGAGGTAGATACGGTCGGCAACGGAAGCGATGTAGTAGTTCACTTCGCCATAACTCTCGGCATAAGCAATGAGGAACTTACCGGAAGACTTGAAGTCAATTAACTCGTCGCGCAAGGCTTTAGCGGAAGCCATACCGATGTTGAATGAACCGTCTTTGAGCACTATACCGCGAACGCGGTCGTCGGTCTTAGCCAGCCGGATGTTGCTGATTAAATCGTCTAAACCGACTACTTGTTGAGCATTTGCTCCCATTCCGGGCATGTCGCTCATTAGGGCAGCAAACGGATTATCCTCCTGCCCCTGCTCCATGACGGTGCCTTTCATTTCCAGTTTATACACGGTCTGATCTTGCAGTTTCGTTTCCGACTGTGAGAACATAGCCTTTCCTATCATGCCACAAAAGACAACATAGGCAGCGATGAAGATCAAAACTCCTACTAAACACCCGCGGTTCTTGCGGCGTGGTGCAGCCTGAGACTGCTCAGATTGATTACGATTAAATAAAAACATAGTTTTAATTGTTTATTATTTGTTATTTATTATTTAGTTTGCGTTATCGTTTACGTTTACGTTAAAACGGATATCCTATGGCGAAGTGTAGGGCGAAGTCGTCTTTCCAGCATAGTCCGTTAGGGACGGTGCGCCATTGTTTACCTTTATCTATTAATGCAGGGTCATGCAGTCGCACACCTAAGTCAAGACGCAGGATGAGAAAACTGAGGTCCAGACGCAGTCCCACACCATAACTGAGGGCTAACTGTTTGTAGAACTCGTTCCATTCAAACTGCCCGCCATCTTGCTGTTCATACCGGCGGATAGTCCATATATTGCCTGCATCCACGAAGGCAGCGCCGTGAATGAATTTCCATATTCTAAATCGGTATTCGGCACTCATATCGATGCGCACGTCGCCCACTTGGTTATCGTAGTTGATCATGCCGCCCGGGCTGCAGAACTTACCAGGACCTAAGGTGCGGGCTAACCAGCCACGTACACTATTGGCACCTCCGGAATAGTAACGACGCTCAAAAGGCATGACGTCCGAATTGAGGAACGGAACGGCTACACCTATTGCGCCATGGAAGACAAAACGATTATTTTCGTCCAGAATATGATGTCCGGCAAAGGAGAAATCAAACTTAGCATATTGCGCAAAGCGTATGTTACCAATCATGTATGCTCCGTCGGCATCCTTGGATAAGCGACCGGCTAAGGCTCCTAATGACAGCAAGTTGCCTGCCGTTTCTACACCTAATGTGAACATACCATACGAGCGGAGGGGTTCATTCTTGCGGTGGGATGAATAGGTCACAGCATAGGAGAAAGCCTCAATAAAGTGGTCCTCGTAGGAGTATTTAAGCAGACTATTAGGTTTCATGAACCGTTCTTTGAACTCGGCCGCCATCCATGGCAGATAGACGTAACTGATATCTAAGAACTTAAACTCATGTTTCCATGGCGAGTAAGCCGTTTTATGAATGGTATAGCCTAATCCGGCATTGGCAATGATGCGGTTGAACTCGTCCGGACGGCGTTGATAACGTCCCTCCAGGTCGATATACAGCGAGTTAGGGAAGCGCAGGCCGGCATTGGCTTTGATTTCTAAGGCTCGACCACCGTTCTGACGCCACTCGTAACTGCCACGAGCCTTGAGACTCAGCACTTCGGCACCGTGAAATATATTGCGATGCTGATATCCTACTTCGGCTGCTATACCCCAGTCGCCACCGGTGTACGTACCATCCACTTGCGCGGAGATGGAATGCAGTTTATTGCGGCTCATCGTGATATGGCAGTCTAATAGGTGTTCCCTAACCGGCACAAAAGTGATATCTACGTACTTGACCATGCCCAAGGCATTGAATTTCTCATACGTTTGGTCCACTTTATACTGGTTAAACACCTCACCGGGTTTGATGAGTGAGGTGCGGCGCAGCATGGGTTCGCGCAGCAGGTTAGAGTCGGTATGGAACTGCAAGTCCCTAATTGAATAGACACGGAACACACGTGATGTATCGGGATTGATGTCCGGACGTAAACGCAATGTCACATCCACTTGATGGGCACGGACACTACTATCGGCTATCACTTGCAGCAGTTCTTTCTCAAAGTAGAAATACCCTATTCGTCGCATCTCCGATGCCACACGTTGCCGTTCGGCATTGAGCACATCGGTGTTGAAGTCATCACCTATATGCACTTTACTATGCTTATTCATCGCAATCTCGGCTAAGTCGCGCTGAGGCAAGTCTAAGCGGTAACTGCGAATCACATAGGGCTGCTGCGCCGTAACGCGGTAGGTGATGCTCAGTTTTCGGTCCTTAATGGATATAGAGGTATCTACTTGCGCATCAAAGTAGCCTTTATTGCGCATGGCTTGAGTCAGTTGCTGCATGCTGACTGCCGTTAAGTCGTCGTTGTAGATTTCCGGTGCTTCACCTGCTCGATGCGCATTGCGGGCCAAACGTTTCTTGGACTTAGTCGTGGTATCGGTGGGAGCAGTATTATATACGTGCAGTTGCAGTTTCCAGAATCCTAATATCTCCGAGTTAGGCGTTTGCCGCAAGTAGTTCTTAAGGTCTGAGGCATCTACTTTTTTGGTATCTACCACCTCCACTTTAGATTTGTATAACAGGTACTTATCTTCGGGCACGAACTTAGTGAGATTACACGACGACCATAGCAACGAAATCGCTGCCATCATCACCCATACTATGTGCCGATTAGTCCTTTGCATATTTTTAGCGCACAAAAATACACTTTTTTTTGCATATATGCAAATTTTTTAGTACTTTTGCAGCACTTTTGCAGCACATTTCGCTATTATGACTAAATCCGAGATTAAACTGGTGCGCAGTTTGCATCAAAAGAAGTTCCGTGACGAGTTAGGATTATTTATTGCGGAGGGAGATAAGTGTATCAATGAATTGCGCAAGTATTTTGAGTTGGTACTCTTGGCAGATTCCACCAATGCCACGCCTACCGAGATTGAGCAGATGTCCATGCTCCGCGCTCCACAAGGCAGCATAGCGGTGTTTAAGAAAGACCGCTGCGCTGATGGAATAAGGACCGCTGACGCTGATGGAATAAGGACAGTCCATACTCCATATTCCATCAGTGAGCAAAGCGGACGGTCCATACTCCTATGCTTAGACGGTATTCAGGATCCGGGCAATCTCGGCACTATTATCCGCACGGCGGATTGGTTTGGTGTGCATGATATCGTGTGTTCGTTAGATACGGTAGATTGTTATAATCCCAAGGTGGTGCAGGCTACGATGGGAGCCCTCACTCGCGTGCGAGTGCATTATACTGATTTAGCGGAGTGGCTTCGTCACAGTGCCTCCGGGCACTCCGATAAAAAAGCCCCAATTCCTATCTACGGCACGTTGTTGGACGGCAAGAATATGTATTCTAACGTAAACGCAAACGATAACGCAAACGTAAACGCAAACGCAAACGATAACGTAAACGTAAACGCAAACGATAACGCAAACGATAACGCAAACGCAAACGTAAACGTAAACTATAATTCCTCTATTATCATTATGGGGAATGAGGGTAATGGTATATCCAAGGAGGTGCGAGAGTTGGTCACCCACCCCATTCGTATTCCTTCTTATCCGCCTGATGCGGAGACATCAGAAAGTCTAAATGTCGCCATCGCCACAGCGATTGTCTTAGCCGAATTCCGTAGACCCAAATAAAAAAAATAGCGTTTCCCATCCGGAATCGCTATTTTTTTGCGCAGACGATGCGCACATTCGCAGTCGCAGGGGCTTATAAACACCCGACAAACACCCGACGTACAAAGCATTTACAAGTGTGCTTTGAACGGCGAGCATGCAAGGATATGGCGATGGTATCGCCAAGAATGAATGGGACGAGAAACAAAGACTAGTCTAAGCGGCGGGAGAGGAGAAGGGCGATTATGAGGCAAGAGGTAAGAGCGAAGAGGTAAGAACCAGACGATAATGGAGATGTAAAGGTACCTGTGAGGTAAGAGGTAAGAGCGAAGAGGTAAGAACTAAACGCCGACGTTAGCGTTGACGGAGAGAGAAGGAAGAGTACGGCAATAGCAATGACTACTGCAACAATGCGGATAGTCCAAATCACAGTTCTCACTTCTTTATTGGTGTGCTCTACACATTGCGACATCACACGATGCGTAAAATCAGCATCATTATAACGCTCATCTTTAGAAGAAAAAGTGGATGATTGAAGTATGTCTTTCAGTTCTTTATCGGTCATATCCGTTATTGATTAAAAAGGTTTTGAGTTTATCTTTACCACGTTTTAAGTGCGACTTGACGGTGTTCTCATTGAGTCCGGTAATAGTCACTATCTGTCGAATAGATCGGTCCTCAATCAGCGCCAATTGGACACACAGACGTTCAGGTTCGGAGAGTTGTTGCATTGCCCGCTGCACATCGTTGCGAATCTCAATTGACGAGAACGTTGACGAGGACGTTGACGTTGACGAGGACGTTGACGTTGACGAGGACGTTGACGTTGACGGAGAGCGGGTGTAATCCACAAACGTGTTATAAGCGATACGCATGAGCCACGTCTTAGGTGAACTAAGTGCAGCAAAACTATCCCACGCATAGAAAGCCTTG
>JAGHTR010000054.1 GCA_018065205.1 Candidatus Colicola caccequi | reverse complement strand
CTAGCGTTCATCCTGAGCCAGGATCAAACTCTTCGTTGTAAAATAATTAAATCTTTAGCTCAGAATAACCAATTTATTGTACTTTTTAACGGGAACTAGTTTGTTACAATTTCTTGTATTTTCCCAATTCTTGTACTACATCTATTGTTATCAATCTATCAAAGATCTCGTGATTTTTTAGCCTCAAAATCCTTCTTGGCGCGAAATCGGATGCAAAGGTACTGCTTTTTTTTGACATGGCCAAATTTTTTATCAAAAAAATGCAAAAAAAATACACACCTTATTTATAATACGCGCGCGCGTTAATAAAAAATAAGTAAAACACGTGATTATTCGGATTAGTGTCCCCACTGATCCACAATAGAATCCATGATAGAAAAGACCTCGTCTTGGGTTTCCGCACGAAGTAAAGCAATACGAGTTTGTTTGAAATCAGCCAACCCTTTAAAAATTGGGCTATTGGCAAAATGGCGTCGTGAATGAACGATTCCTTTTCGTTCATCCCCTATATATTGGATAGATTGGATGACATGTTCCTTAAGTATATCTACGCACCATTGCATTGAACGGACAGGTAATGACGAATGAGGGGCATTAAGAAATTGTTTCATATCATCAAATATCCATGGACAGCCAAACGATGCGCGTCCAATCATGATGGCATCCACACCATATCGGTCAAAACATTCTTTAGCTCGAGCGGGGGTAGTTACATCGCCGTTGCCAATGATGGGAATATGCATACGTGGATTATTTTTGACTGCACCAATCAAGCTCCAATCTGCCTCTCCGGTATACATTTGAGCTCGAGTTCGCCCGTGAATAGCTAATTCTTGTATACCACAATCCTGAAGAGCCTCAGCCAAGTCAACAATAAAAGCTTGCCCTTGGGTTGCTCCTTCATATAGCGGAGCATACAATGAATCCTTATCCCATCCCAGCCGTGTCTTTGCCGTGACGGGGATAGAGACGGCATTCACTACTGCTTTGGCGATATCCAACATACGCGGCACATCACGCAAGAGTCCAGCTCCGGCCCCCTTACCTGCCACTTTTTTGACCGGACAGCCAAAATTAATATCAATAACATCCGGATGTGCCTGCTCAACAATCTTGGCAGCCTCTGCCATTGATTCAGCATCGCGTCCATATATTTGGATAGCGACCGGTCTCTCATAATCCGAGATAGACAATTTGCGTGTAGCAGCATTAACATCTCTAACGAGAGCATCCGCATTGATGAATTCGGTATACACGCGGTCTGCTCCAAAGCGTTTACACAGCATACGAAAGGCAGGATCTGTAACGTCCTCCATCGGAGCGAGATAAAGCGGATATTTCGTCATGATGGTTAACGTTTAGATTGAAAAAATGATTGCATAAGCGATGCGCATTCGGAGGCGAGAATTCCCGATGATACCAGGCATTTTGGGTGAAGAGCACCAGGTGCAACAACCGTGAAACCTCGTTTAGGATCCGGTGCCCCAAAAACGAGTCGGCTAACCTGAGCCCATCCGATAGCTCCGGCACACATAGCGCATGGCTCAACCGTCACATAAAGAGTGCAATCGGTCAGGTATTTCCCCCCTAATGTCTGGGCAGCAGCAGTAATAGCCTGTATTTCGGCATGGGCGGTAACATCCTGCAGGGTCTCTGTCAAATTATGTCCTCGACCTATTATTTGTCCCATAGATACGATGACACATCCCACCGGTATTTCTCCGGCATCTAATGCTTTTTGTGCTTGATTGAGCGCAAGGGACATGTATTTTTCGTCATCGGACATGGTTATTGGATGTTATCTTTAGCCTACTTGACAACCATTTTTAACTTCGCGACTGACGGTAGTAACCACCAATTTGCCATCCGCATCAACGGCGCTCAGAATCATTCCTTGACTCTCGATTCCCATCATCTTGCGTGAAGGGAAATTAGCGATAAAGAGTATTTGTTTACCAATTAGTACAGAAGGATCCGGGTAACTTTGGGCTATGCCACTTAGGATGGTGCGTTCCCCCATTCCATCATCCAATCGGAATTGCAGCAGACGTTCGGATTTTTTAACCGGTTGGCAATCCAGCACGGTTGCTACACGTATATCCATCTTATCAAAGTCATCTATGGATGTAGCCTCTTTGATAGCAGCAGGTTTCCAATTAGCCAACTCTTCCTGTTTAGCCTTTTGTTCATTTTCGGCCTTAATGCGAGCCAGACGGTCCAATTGATGTTGGATAGTTTCATCTTCTATTTTTTCAAATAGCAGGCTGACTTCACCTAATTGATGCCCATCTTCCAAGAGGTTAAAGTGACCTAAATGTTCAATAGTGAGTTCAGGAAGGTTGAGCATACCACGCAGTTTTTCGCTGGAGAAAGGCAAGAAGGCGCGGAAAGCAATCTCCAAGTTGGCAGCAATCTGTAATGACATGTTAAGGATGGCTCCGGTACGAGTCATATCTGTTTTAGCCATCTTCCAAGGCTCCATATCGGCCAAGTACTTATTGCCAATACGGGCGAGGTTCATTGCCTCTTTTTGCGCATCGCGGAATCGGAATGCGTCTAATAGACGAATCATCTCGGCGATGGAATGTTGCATCTCATCCAATGTAGATTTATCATAATCCGTCAGTTCTCCGGCAGCTGGAACTTGACCATTGAAGTACTTATTAGTCAGAACTAAGGCCCGGTTGATAAAGTTACCATAGATGGCCACTAACTCATTATTGTTGCGTGCCTGGAAGTCAGCCCATGTGAAGTCATTATCTTTTGTTTCCGGAGCATTAGCAGTCAGCACATAACGCAACACATCCTGTTTACCGGGGAAGTCTTCCAAGTACTCATTCAACCATACGGCCCAGTTGCGAGATGTAGATATCTTATCTCCTTCTAAGTTGAGGAATTCATTGCTTGGCACGTTATCCGGCAGGATATAGGAGCCTTCGGCCTTGAGCATGCTGGGGAATACAATGCAGTGGAAGACAATATTATCCTTGCCTATGAAATGGATTAGGCGTGTTTGTGGATCTTTCCACCATGTTTCCCATTGACCATATTTCTCCGGGTGTGCGTCACATAGTTCTTTTGTATTGCTTATGTATCCGATTGGCGCATCAAACCACACATACAGCACCTTACCATCAGCACCTTCCACGGGTACGGGAATACCCCAGTCTAAGTCACGTGTCACGGCGCGAGGTTTAAGTCCGCCATCCAGCCACGACTTACATTGTCCATACACATTAGGACGCCATTCTTTATGGTTTTCCAATATCCAATTCTCCAGCCAAGACTGATATTGGTCTAATGGCAGATACCAATGCGACGTAGGTTTTTTGACCAACGCATTGCCTGTTTCTGCATTATATGGATTAATCAGTTCCTCGGGCGAAAGGGTTGATCCACATTTCTCGCATTGATCGCCATAAGCGCCTTGTGCATGACAATGCGGACATTCGCCACGTATATTACGGTCGGTCAGGAAATGTCCTGTTTCCGGATCGTAGAACTGCTCGGTAGTTTGTTCAATGAACTTGCCATTGTCATATAATGTACGGAAATAATCACTGGCAAACTTATGATGGATGTCACTGGTTGTACGCGAATACACATCAAACGATATTCCAAACTCCGCAAAAGAGCGTTTGATTAACTCATGATAACGGTCCACTACTTGTTGCGTTGTAATACCTTCCTTACGGGCGCGGATAGTGACCGGCACACCATGCTCATCACTACCACCAACAAACAAAACCGATTCTCCTTTCATGCGCAGATAGCGCACAT
Source organism: Candidatus Colicola caccequi (assembly GCA_018065205.1). Taxonomy (GTDB): domain Bacteria; phylum Bacteroidota; class Bacteroidia; order Bacteroidales; family Paludibacteraceae; genus Colicola; species Colicola caccequi. The sequence goes on along the minus strand of JAGHTR010000054.1, from coordinate 20,608 downwards.
AAATGTCAGCAGGAACATACACGCCGGCCAGGTGACCTATATGCACAGGACCATTGGCGTATGGAAGTGCTGAAGTAACTAATGTTCTTTTAAATGTCATATAATTGTTATATTTATTCTCAAAAAGTGTGCAAAGTTAATAAAAAAAACCGAATTGACCAAATTTTACTCTAAAAAACGTTAGCCGAAAATGAGCAACGAGAGCACCGCCTTCAACTGTTCCGGTTCGATAGTTCTCAACGCGGAACGCTGCGCAATTGTAATACGTCCTGTTTCTTCCGACACCACAATCGCTGTGGCATCTGTTTTTTCTGTCAATCCCAATGCTGCGCGGTGGCGCAACCCATAATCCAGAGGCAGGTCTTTATTTCCACTTACCGGCAATATGCACGCAGCACTTTGTATGCGACCATCCATGATTAATAGCGCACCATCATGCAATGGGGTGTTCTTGAAGAAAATATTCTCAATCAGCGGTGCCGACACTTTAGCATCCACCTCTTTACCCGTGTCGGTGTATTCACTTAAATCTTGTTGACCCGCAATCACGATTAAGGCTCCGGTATATGACTTACTCATATTGAGAATCGCCTCGTTCAGTTGCTCCACAATGCGATTCAGTTCGGCTTGCTGCAAACGTTTCTTACCCCACACCCAATGATGCCCGACGTGCGCACCTACACGGCGGAAGAAAAAACGTATCTCGTTTTGAAAAATAACAATGAAAGCAATGATAAGGATATTGATTATATCCTTGAAAGTAATCATTGTCAAAATAGTTTGCAAGTAATTATTATCCATATATCGTAGTATATATTTGTATTGCTTGTTTTGCTTCGCGCACATCGTGCACCCGCAGCAGATGGACTCCTCCCCTGAGGGCCGCCATATGAGCCGCTGTCGTTCCATTCAAAGCCTCTTGTGCCGTAACACCCAATGTATTATATATCATTGATTTACGAGACAGTCCAACTATAATTGGGCACGCCAATAGATGCAGTTGATCTATTTCGCGCAGGATAGTATAATTCTGACTAAGGGTCTTGCCAAATCCCAATCCCGGATCGATAATAACATCCGCCACTCCGGCCTGATGCAATCGGTCCAATTGGTAACTAAAGAAAGACAGCATTCCCTCCCCGCGCGGGTGCGTTAGTATATATGGTACACTTATTTGTTGCAAGGTGGGCAACATAGCCTCATCTGCCAATCCTGAAACATCATTAACCATGTCTATTCCAAAATCCGCGTAGGCGCGACGCACAATCTCGGCACGGAAAGTATCAATTGAGATGGGTATTTGCGGATAAGCGGACTTAACCGTAGCCAATGCCACTTTCAATCGATTCCACTCTTCCTCCGTATCTACCGCTGCAGCACCGGGACGAGTAGAGCAAGCACCTATGTCAATGATATCTGCACCACCATCTATTAAGGTCCGGGCATACGCCAATAATGCGGACTGATCCGACACGGAACAATGCACCGCAAAACTATCGGGTGTTGCATTCATAATTCCCATAATTTTAGGAGCACTGAAGTCCATTAATTGGGAATGTATATAAATAGTTGGTGTCATTAGTCTTGCAAAATTACACTTTTTTTTTGAAATGTGCAAAAAAATTTGTGTAATTGGAAAAAAAGTTGTATCTTTGCGGGCTGATTTATGATAAAATATAAATTTTCGCTATATGAAAAACATTTTTAGAATTGCATTGTTATCCGCAGTCGTAGTCTTAAGTGCATGTAATTCCCGTGAATTAAACACTAAGACTTCTCACACCACAGGTTGGAATTATTACGACGCAAAAACAACAAATTTTGAGGCTAAATCCATTGAAGTTAGTGACATCCCTACCGGTATGATCGCTATTGAAGGTGGATCGTTTACCATTGGTGAGCGTGATGAATTTTTGACGGCTCCGCGTGACAATGCTGCACGTACCTTGACCGTTAGTTCCTTCTACATGGATAAATACGAGATTACCAATATGGATTGGCGCGAGTATTTACATTGGATGGAAGTGGTATTTGGTCAGAATGATGAAAGCCGTTCCCTTATTCAACATGCCTTACCCGATACCACCGTATGGCGTGATGAGATGGCTTACAACGAACCTTATTTAGAGTACTATTTCCGTCATCCTGCATACAGTTTCTACCCCGTAGTAGGTGTGTCTTGGAACCAAGCAATGGACTACTGCCAATGGCGTACCGACCGTGTAAATGAGTTGGCACTTATTCGTCAAGGCGCCATAGAATTTCCGCCTTTTGCTGATTTAGAAACCACGGATGATGAAACGTATCGTGACGAATGGGAGCAAAGCAACCCCGGTTACACCATGGATACAATAAATGTTATTGACCCGGATGATCCGGAGAACACCATTACGCTCTATCGTCCATCCTATGAATGGATTCGTGACAAGTTCGTATTCAATACTGCCAAGTATTTATATGTATCCGATTATACACCGGAGTGGGGACGTCATCCCGAGACCGATATCTATGGCAATTCACGTAAGGTGATTCGTGACGATGGTGTATTAGTAGTAGGTTATCGTTTACCAACAGAGGCAGAGTGGGAATTTGCTGCATTTGCTCCTGTAGCAGACGGTGACGGACTTACCATTGAAGGCAAACTCTACCCATGGTCCGGTTATCATCCTCGAAACATGGATAAGGCTCTTGTAGGACAAATGCAAGCCAACTTCATTCGTGGTCGTGGCGACATGATGGGAACATCCGGTGCACTGAACGATGCATACGTTATCACCGCTCCGGTAGATGAGTTTATGCCCAATGACTTTGGATTGTATAACATGGCCGGTAACGTGAACGAATGGGTATTGGATGTATATCGTGAGACCAGTTCAATGGAAGTAACGGAGTACAACTCCTTCCGCGGAAATATCTTCTCGAGACCCAAACGTGATTCATTAGGTCACTTCTTTGTCGACTCTTTGGGTCGTGTTGAGGTTACCTATGAGCCGGAGGATGACAAGCGTGACTTCAAGGATGGCGATATTGCTTCTCGCATTGACACGGATTATCCATTGGATACCACTTGGACCGACACCATCAATCCCAAACCGGATTGGAGAATTGATCCTACCGACATTCTGGCTCCGCGTTTGAGCAAGAACGCTCGCGTATATAAAGGTGGTTCTTGGAAGGACCGCATCTATTGGCTCAACCCGTCTTCTCGTCGTTTTATGGATGCTGATAAATCCAGCAACACGATTGGTTTCCGTTGCGCTATGTCCAGAATCGGTAAAAACCAGATTGCAAGTAAATAATTAAAGCATTTATACTATGAATTTCCCAACAAACATCAAATATACTCGTGAGCACGAGTGGATTCGTTTAGAAGGTGATGTAGCATACGTTGGAATTACCGACTATGCGCAGTCTGAATTGGGCGAAATCGTTTTTGTTGACGTAGATACCGTAGGCGAGACGATTGGTCAAGGTGAAGTCTTTGGTTCCGTAGAAGCCGTTAAGACAGTCAGCGACCTCAATATGCCTGTTACTGCAGAAGTGATTGAGGTGAACGAAGCACTTAATGACCACCCGGAATTGGTCAATAACGATCCTTACGGAGAAGGATGGATGGTAAAAGTACAAGTAAAGGATGAGACCGAACTCGGCACGTTATTAGATGCTGATGCTTATCAGGCTATTCTATAAACTTAGATAGACATAAAAAAAAGACCGCAGCCAAACGACTGCGGTTTTTTGTATTCTCTTTCTTGTCTTACTTAATCGGTCCTGTATAGAACCCCGAGAAAATAGCGTCTATATCCATCGGATTATCTACGTGTTTAGCACTACGAATCTCCGTTGATGTAATCGTTTGTTCAATCTTCACCTTCGTTACTATCTGAGTAGACTGAACCGAAGAGAACTCTAAGTTAACCGGAATAAGAACCATTGGAATAGTATCTTGACCGATGTACTCATGATTGCGGTTATAGCGGCTCAATTCACTTTGGAAGATAGTGGACAGATTGAATAAATAGTAATTCTTATAGACATTGCCACTATCCACCACGGTTATCAGATTACTATATAAGGCATAACTATCGTCGGGCAAGCCGTTGCGCAGGAAGAAATTATCCGCTGAATCTTTGCGAATCAGCATCATCGTCTTAGCCGGTTTAGCATAGGTCGTATTCTCCTTTTGGGCATTTAGCACTTCTACAATCAGTTCGGCCTTATTCATGTAAGCACTCTTATTGCTCTCGCTATGATGAATACTATCCTCTTCTATACGAGTTATGTAATCCTTCATCGGAATAGAGATAACCGTATAGACGTATGCCGGTGAAACAATATAATTGGTTGTTGTATCTTGGGACAATGCCTCTATCACCGCCTGTTTACCTCCGCCATGTACCCCCTGGAAGGAATAGTGGTTCACTTGACGCACCTCGGTATTGGCATATAAATACTTAGCCTGTTCCTTGGACCGTTGCCATATTCCCTGCTCATCCTTGTAGAAATAATGATAGTACAAGGCCAAGGTAGGACCGGTAATATACACGGCTGTGGATGCACCAAAAGTAGTTGTTATGTATAATCCTTTAAACCACTCGTTGAACTGCGTCTGATTAGGGAAAGCACGCAACGTATTCCATTTCTCCACCCAACTATCCTTCATTCGGAACTGAATAGACTTGCCTTGTGAAGCAATAATCGTACGGTCATCCACCACGATATGCGTTGAGTCTTCCATACTGCAATAATCACTCGGATCCAAGTCGCTCGTATAGGTATGTGCATAGAGGAATGTTTCTTTATCCATCTCGTACACACTCACGCGCAAGGGCGACTGACCATCGCCGAACCATGTTGAATAAGGAATCAACAGCACCACGGAATCGATTTGGGTTGAATCAGGGAATTTATATCCTTCCGGACAAGCAAACTGCATCAAGACATCTGCCTTGATCGTTCCCCATGATTCCGTATTAAATTCGCCTAACAAGAACGAATCCGGGGTTTGGGTAATATGTAAATTAGCCATCGTATCCAGTTTAGACTGAATACCCTGAAATGTTGTTGCACAAACCACCACTTTTTCGTTTTCCTGAAGAGCAGCAGAACCGGCGGACTGTACATCATCCTTGCAACCGGTCAGCAACAATAACAACGATATGACTATACCTAAAACGCGTTTCACTCCGTTAATAAACTATTATAGAAATCCAAATAAGCCTGAGGATCATTCTCTTGATACCTAAGGATAGTTTTACCACTCATCTCGGCATAGTTAATCAGTCGTTGATTAACATCGGGTGAGGATATGGTAACCGCATCCGCATAATCAATAGCCAAACGCATCAGTTCCTCATAACCGACAGCGAATCCTTGTATGGTGCGCAGGTCATTTTGCAGGATACCATCCACCATAATCTTGTCAGCAAATTTAGTGCCAAACGGTGTGGTATATTCATTATTATCCAAACTGATGACCACCTTAGTTTTCTCAAAGAACGGTGAACCGGCGTATGCCTTACGGACATACAGTGGAACCAAGGCGGACATCCATCCTGAGCAATGCACGATTTCCGGAGTCCAACGCAGTTTTTGAACAGTCTCTAATGCTCCGCGAGCAAAGAAAATAGAACGTTCATCATTGTCCTTGTATTCCGCTCCCTGTTCGTCACGCATGCCTTTACGATGTTGGAAATAATCGTCATTATCCACAAAGTACACCTGCACCCTAGCCGCAGGAATACTGGCTACTTTGAGCAACAATGGATGGTCCGAGTCATCTATAATCAGATTCATACCACTTAAACGAATCACCTCATGCAGTTGATTGCGGCGTTCGTTAATATCACCAAACTTGGGCATAAAAGTGCGCGTCTCGTACCCGTTTGCCTGAAAAAACTCCGGCAACCGACGATTCAACATCCGAATAGGACTCTCTTCCGATAAATACGGATAAATCTCTTGGGACACAAAGAGAATACGATGGAGGTCTTTCATAGGCGTATTTTTAGTCAGTTTACAATAAACCGCCACAAAATTACAAAAAAATTTTGATATATACAAATTTTTCACTAATTTTGCAGGCTTTTTCTGCAAAATAGTTATCAATATAATGCAAATCATTTCTACCAAACAAGAACTCCTCATGCAAGTTGAGGCTTGTAAGCAACGTCATTTAACCATTGGTCTTGTGCCGACTATGGGTGCTTTGCACCAAGGGCATGCGTCATTAGTCAGCCGCAGTGTGCAAGACAATCAAGTTACTTTTGTTAGTGTTTTTGTTAATCCAACGCAATTTAACAACAAAGAGGATTTGGCTTTGTATCCTCGTAACTTACAGGCCGATGCGGACCTGTTGGCACAACTCGGTGCGGATTTTATGTTTGCACCCACTCCGGAAGAGATGTACACACAAGATGAGATGGACACGACCTTCACCTTTGACTTTGCAGGTTTAGACCAAGTTATGGAAGGCAAGATGCGTCCCGGTCATTTCAACGGTGTTGTACAAGTGGTTAGTCGGCTTTTCTATCTTGTTCAGCCGGATCGCGCCTACTTTGGAGAGAAGGACTTTCAACAGTTGGCCATCATTCATCACATGGTGGAACGCAGCAGTCTAAAAGGCACTTTTGGTAATCTGCAAATAATCGATTGTCCCATCTTCCGTGCCGAGAACGGTTTGGCGCTGTCCAGCAGGAATAGTCGTCTCAGCGAGGACGAAAAAGACCTCGCCGTCAATATATCCCGTGTGCTCTTTATGTCACGCGCCTGGGCGAAGGCTTATCCCGTCCACAAAGTGGAAAAGTTGGTGGTGGATACCATCAATTCGCTGCCGGGATTAGAAGTGGAGTATTATCAAATCGTGGATGCCACAACGCTCCAGCCTGCCACCTCGTTCACCAATGCCGTAGGTTGTGTAACTGTTTATTGCGGTCCGGTCAGACTAATTGATAACATCAAGTATTAAGTCATGCACGTCCTTATTGATAAGTACATACCTTTTCTCAACGGAGTGCTTGACCCTTATGCGACGGTTGAGTTCATTGCTCCGGAAGCGTTCACTCCTGCTCGTGTTCAGGACGCGGACGCACTCATCGTGCGCACGCGAACGCGTATCAATAAGGATTTACTTGAGCACTCTCGTGTCCGGTTAATCGCAACGGCCACTATCGGTTACGACCATATCGACACATCGTATTGCCAACCCCTGCCCTCTCACTCTCACTCTCACTCTCACTCTCCCTCTCCCTACTGGACGGCTTGTCCGGGTTGCAATGCCCAAGCCGTTTGCGATTACATCCGGGAGGCCTTGCTTACTGTACCATTGCCGCGCAGTAAAGGAGATATGCGAATAGGAATTGTGGGATACGGGCATGTAGGGTCTCGCGTTGCTGCCATGGCAGAACAACTGGGATTCAACGTGCTTGTCAATGATCCGCCGAAGGGACTTGGTGTCAGTTTGGACGAGATAGCGAGCAATTGCGATATCATCACGTTCCATACGCCATTAGATGAGACCACGTATCATTTATGCGATGCTTCGTTCCTATCTAAGTGCCGTCCCGATGCTCTCATTATCAATGCCGCGCGTGGCGGGATTATCGATGAACAGGCACTTTTTGAGAGCCGGCATCCGTGTATTATTGACTGCTGGGAGAATGAACCGGCTATCCATCGCACCTTATGCCAAAGTCCACAAACGCTGCTGGCCTCCTATCATATTGCCGGATACTCGGTGGAAGGCAAACGCAATGCCTCGCAGATGTGTTTAGATGCTTTATGCAGGTTCTTTAGCCTGCCGGCTTTGTCGGTGAATACGGACCAAATGCCACCATTAGGGGACTCGCAGCCGGGGTGGCTGATGCGCGTTTCCGATCAACTAAAAGCCCATCCCGAGAACTTTGAGACGCTTCGTAAACAATACCCATTACGCTAATTTATTTATCTGATTATGATTCCTCTTATTATCTTCGTCTTATTAGGTCTAACCATTCTCATACTCTTTGAAGTCCGTGCTCGTAAGCAAACCCCGGACGATATATCTGAACCATCTGCCCCTACTGATGACTCAGGTTGTTGCGGACAACACTTGGTTTGCGAGCGAGAGACGTTGCTGCAAACCAACGCTGAGGTTATCTATTATGATGACGAAGAATTAGACGAATTAGCCGGTATAGATGCTGAACAATACACGGTTCAACAAGCCGCACAGATCCGTGAGGTTTTTCAAACGATGCAAGAGAAAGATGTGCCGGGCTGGGTAAGAAGCCTGCAGTTGCGCAATATTCAATTGCCGGCAGATGTGCGTGAAGAGGCGCTGTTAATTGTCATTGAACGGCGCAAGAAATAAATTCCCACAACCACTATTATTCCGCAGACGATACCCACCCATAGAGTATCTCCCGTTCCAAATGCGTCCATCTTCGTAGTATCCATGCCACGCAGATGGGCGATGTAGTATAGGATAGTGACGCAGGCATTGTTGGTGATATGCATAGTTATCGGAATCCAGATGGATCCGCTCCAAACCATCATATATCCGAATAGGGCACCTAATAACATACGGGGGACAAAGCCGTAGAATTGCAGATGAATAGCGGAAAAAAGAATAGCAGTTAACCATATTCCCCAATGGTTGTGTCCTAACGAGCCTTGTATCATACCGCGGAAGCAGATCTCCTCGCTCAAGCCGGCCAAGACGGCCACCACGAGTACATTGAGCACCAAACAGCCCAACTGCGTCTCACCCATCAGTTGTTCAATTAGTTGTTCGGAAGCGTTTTCTTTCTGTTTCATCCATTCTTCTATTCCTGCCCACGATTCCGGCAGGACCATTTGTTCGTTCCAGTGCGCCAAGAGATTATTAAAGGGCAAGGCCACCAGCATCAGCAGAATAGCATATATCAGATAGCTTGTTTTGGGTTTAGTCAGGTGCAGCCACTCTTTGGGCTGAGTTCGGCATAGGCTGACGGTCAGAAGGACCGGCACTATCAGGATGAACACATCTTGATAAACCATGGCGCCCCGTATCCAATCGGTGGTCATGTTGATTGGACCGCAGCATGCCATAATAACACCGCTCAGTATAGTGAGTAGCAGCACAGCAGCCAGCATGATTCCTAACCAAATTCCTATTTTAGCCCAACCGGATATACCGGCATATTGTCCTATTTTCATAATAATTAGCCTTTTTTATCAAAAAAATCGTTTTTTATTTGCATATTTCAAAAAATAGCAGTACCTTTGCACTCGCTTTTGAGCAATAGCCCTTTTTTTAGGGGCAATTCGAAAAACCTCTCACGAGGTTTTTCGACGGGATGTGGCGCAGTCCGGTAGCGCAACGGTCTGGGGGACCGGAGGTCGCAAGTTCAAATCTTGTCATCCCGACAAATGAAAGAGAGGTCACTCTCTTTTTTTTGTGCTTGTACATGGTTATGTTCCCTTTATTCATTTACATATTTGGATGGCTCCATAAGGAAATCCAATACATTGACAAATAGTATTCCGTCATCGTTCATACAGGTAGGTTGCATACTTCCGGCAATAACGATACGGCGGAATCCGTCCGAAATCTTGTTAAGCGAAGCCAACTCTTGCCGGCGTTTTGTATTGTCCGATAATGCGTATGCAGATTGGATATATACACGATTATAGCCCTGATTACAAACAAAATCAACTTCCAGATTTACACGTTTACGTTTGCCTTCTTCATCTTTCTGCTCCACAGAGACTTGACCAACATCCACTTGGCAACCGATTGCTCTCAATTCGTTATAAATCATATTTTCCATTATATGCGTTTCTTCTGTTTGACGGAAACCAATGCGTGCGTTCCTAAGTCCTAAATCCTCAAAATAATACTTATACGGGGTATCAATATACTTCCGCCCTTTGATGTCATAACGAATAGAGCGCTCAATCAGAAAGGCATCCTCCATATACTCCAAATACTTGGCTATGGTTTTGGCATCAATATCGCTTTGCTTGACGGAATGGAAAGTATTGGCAATTTTGTTAGGGTTAGTGAGTGCGCCGATGGAAGAAGCAATGGTATTGACAATCTCATCCAAATCATCTATATTTTGGATAGAATTACGCTCCTTGATATCCTTCAAGTAGGTGTGATTGAATTGGCTACGCAGATACTCTCTCTTCTTGTTGGTATCATTCTCTAATACGACCTGTGGCAGACCGCCATACAGCATATACTCCATCCACATCTTTTCCGGTTGCTCCTGTTTGTAGGCAGCAAACTCGCAAAACGATAGCGGATGAATACGTATTTCATCTCCTCGCCCACGGAACTCGGTAATAACATCTTTGCTGAGGAACTTGGCGTTACTACCTGTTACATAGACATCTATCCAATCTTTTTTGAGAAAACTATTTAGCACATCCTCAAACTCACTCACCAATTGCACCTCGTCCAGCAACACATAGTAATGCTCATCCTTGTTCGGAGTACGATCAAGAATATAATGCAGCAAAGCATCTGGATCACGCAATGCTTTATTTTCACGGTCTTCCAAATCCACCGTAATGATGTGATTTTCAGGAGTGCCGTTTTCCAAAAGATACTGCTGGAACAAAGTAAGCAAAAGGTATGATTTACCGCATCGCCGTATGCCGGTGATAACTTTTATCATACGATTCCCACGCGAATGAATAAGTTTTTGAAGGTAATAGTCTCTCTTGATTTGCATAGCAAAAAGTATTTATATTCCATAAAAGTGTGTAATTACACGTTTTTACGAAGCGCAAAATTACAAAGAATTTTTGGAATATGCAAGAAAAGTTTACTTTTATTTGCTATTTTAATCAAAATTCCACTGGAATTTACGAAGAAAATTACAAAGAATTTTTGGAATATGCAAGAAAAAATAAAAAAAGCGCACCGAAATGCGCTTTTTTTGACGAGAACGTTTGCGTTTACGTTAATTTTTGTTCATTTAAAGCACCCTTTTTACGGACAGGGGTTATTTCTTCATCTTAATCAATTCTGCCAGGGTTAACGTCTGTGACAGGCCTTTACGCGCACCAACAAAAGACTTTATTTGGTTTAAGTCAAATTTGCAAGCAGCCAAATTCTCATCAACAGCGGCCTCATCTATATGATACATCAAATATAAGTCTCTACTTGGCATATCGGGATATTTATGGTCTATGAGATCTTGCTTGCTCCAAATAACCGGACCTTGTTCTTTTAGTTTTAATACACGTTGGTCTTGACCATTATGCAATAAGATGTAGGATGCCGTTAGATTCTCTGCTTGCAAAGGTACCGACCCAAACCCGCTTCCTGTACGTGCATTATATATTTTATTCTTGAGAATCCAATCAAGATGTCTGCTGTCTTTATAATAGGCGATTAAGACGCTTTCTTGGAAGCCAACCTTACCAAACGCAGGAGTCGGCAGATTGGGTTCTTCGCCTATATGATAATTGCGCTGTATAACAAAGTCATTTTGGAGTTTTTGGAGTAATGCTAATTGTTCCTCATTGGGCGTCTTTCCTTCCAAAGCCAACATTAAGTCGTCATTCCCAAACGGCATAAAGACTTTACCCAATAACTCGTGGAAATGCGTCTTTACATATTCCTCCGTAATTACGCCACGGGAACGCATCGGATAGAATTGGTACTCATTCTCCAAGACATTACGTATCTCTCGGCGGAATTGGGCTCGCACTTCCTCTTTCCAAGCAGCTTTCTCTGCTTGCCGATTGCGTGCATAAAGCGAAATAACGAACAAGAAGTTAACGTTATAACGAGATAGTAACATCGTGTCTCGGTCAAAAAGTCTATCCTTAAACTGATATTTAACTTCAGGGTTCTTCTTGCCTGTTTGTGTCAACGTTATCTCTCGGTGGTTATAACTAAAGTCGCCTTTATCCATCGCAGCACTAATGAAGAAGTTCGGTAGGATATTGTAGCCCTCTGTTACCTCATCACGAACGGCTATATCCGGATTAGGTTTGGTATCGTCTAACCATAAGTCGATATTATACTGCACTATATTGCGAGCATAGGTATATTGTTTATAGATGGATGTATCACCCAATGGGGCACCTATCTTGTAATACTTACTATCGCCAATATAATATGTTTGTTGTTCATCATCGGCTTGTAATAAACCGGCATAGGTATATAAGTGATCCACCAACTTACCATCTTTCTGCTCTTTGAAATCTGGCGGTAGTTTATCCTTTTTATCGCCTATCAATTCGTCTATAATAGCCTCAAATACCACATAGAAGTTCTTAACCAGCAAGTATTCCTTCAGTTCTGCAGAAGTGGTAATCTCCGTGCTATGGGCAAAGAATGCAAAACATAGCTGCCATAATTGCAAAGCCGTATCAGAGAAGTACTTGTATTTGATTTGGCGGAGACGTATAACACCACGTCCTTTCAAATAAGCATCAAACTTGGCTCCTTCTATCAATGGGAATCCAACACGAATATTTACGTTAAATCCATACTCTTTACTGATATGGTTCAGAATGCTATAGAATATAATCAGCAGTTCCTCGTCAAAGTTTATTTGGCGTTTTTTATTGACTGGATTCAAATAAATAGGTGTATTTTCGTGAACAATAGCCGATGAATGGTTAATGGTGCGTGTCCAGTTAATCTTGTTATAGCCTGAGTGTAGGTTCTTTAGTATGAACGTGATATAATTCTCATTATCCTTGCTAAATTGTATCAAGGACAACAATATATCTAATAACGTATTCGTGCGATGGCGCAGACCATGTCCCACTTGCGAAATATGGCGATGATAGATGATGTCGCTATCCTTATGCGTTTGTTGATAAACTGCAACGGCACGATAAATCCATACCGCGAACTCATATAGGAACCTGCGTTCATCCTCTTTTAATGCGCTGTCTTTTACGTTGATTATGGACTCCGGTTTGTATGTACCAAACACAAGTCCTTGCTCATCCATCAGCACTTTAGGGAGAATGAACACGCAATCCTTCAACCGAGTATTGTAGAAATATCCTACATACGTCAGCGAAACAAAGCCCTCCACGTTTTGCAGAGCATCTACGCCATGCAACACCTCTCTAACAAGGTCGGCCTCATACTGATATTCCTCTACTAAGAGTCTCATTCAGCTTCAGGAGTATTGAGTTTAAGATTCTTTAGTAATTGTTCTGCTACTTCCTCGTTGATTTTTTGTCCAGAAACAAAGAAATCTTTATAAGCAATCGTGTCATTAGAATCTGCTTTCTTGAACACGCTATTATTCTCGGTCTCATAATCTTTGAACACATCGGTCCACAGATAGAAATAGACTTTATTCACCAGCTTGGCAGCATCTATTACCCCTTGCGCATCAGCCTTAGCGAAGAAGTATCCTAACTGCTTATCCTCAGAATGGGTTAGTGCCAAAATCTCATGGTTAATAGCGGTTAAGAATGCATACCAATCGTATTCATTGTTATTGACACGTATCTTCCAATTCTTACCGGCGTCCTCTATAGGCATATATTGCCATTCCCAGCGACGCTTGAAGGCACTATCAATCGGGAATAAACTTTGGTCGGAGGTGTTCATTGTAGCCCAGATATAGAGGTTAGGGGGCAAGCATAAGTATTTGCCTGTTTTAATGATTTCAAATGCCCTTTCATCTATACCATCTTGGAAAGCTTTGACTATATATTGACGTAAGTCCTCATCTGGCACAATATAATAGTTGGAAAAACCACTATTTTTGCGGTCCAGCAGTTGGAATATATCGCCAAATATCTGTGCGCAGTTACCACGATTAATTTCCTCTATAACTAAATAGACAGGAGTATCTAAATCTTGCCACGCTTCCACGTATGCCTGTGCAAATGCTTGAGGCACGAACTCATATTGTATCTTACTTTCATATAATGGGTTGCCCTCTTTATCTTCCACCGGAACAACTTTAGTACCAATCACCGTTGTCATTGGTACTTCACGCATAATGGGTTTATATGCCCCTACAAAAGTAGAATAATCACTATCCGGATGGAAAGTGGTTCGGAAGACCATGCTGCCATATGTTAATTGTTCTATTTCGTGGCTCTTTCCCGTACCCGGTGCACCAAAGAAAATCTGTTGGTAAGGTTGGTCAAGATTTGAAGAAGAGATGTGACATTTTTCTGATTCGACAACAACGTGGTTGTTAGATTCAATAAAATCTCTAAAGAACGGATATGATGGAGCTGATGCTGGTACAAAATAAAACATAAACTCATTATAATTTGTACCAATATTTTTAAAAATGACTATGTCGTCAACAGAAGCATTAAGTTGATCTCTTAAAAATGCTTTTAATTGACCATCTATTCGTGATTCAGAACCGGCACAATATAGCCTCGTATTTATTACGTTTTCATTAAATTGTGGGAACGTGCTATATTTTGCATTGAATACAAATTTTATGGCACGGTCTTTTTCTCCATTTTGGTAATCAAAATGCAGAAATGAATACGACGGTTCCTTGGGAAAAGCAATTTGTTTTCCGTCTCGCAAATCTTGCGTAAAAAGTTTTCTAAGGTATATCATACATTTTTAAGAAATTTACTCCATTGATCTGCAACTGCTTGAGCAAATCCTGGAAATGTTTTACTTCTAAGTTTTCTTCTTTCTTCTGTCGATATTTTAGTATTAAAGGAATCTGAATACCATTTGGGTAAGGAGCGTCCACTTGATAACACAACACGTGGTCCCTCTTCTACCATATCGGTTGGTTCCAACAACGGCAAGTTATGTAGCCACAAACAAGTCTTTTTAGAAGCATGGTCTCCAAACCAAAATGGTTGTACTATTTGATCTGCTTTTCGATATGCAGTGTTCATTACACCAACTGGATTTTCGATTGCCCAATGTTCAATATCAGTTTTTGTCAACTCCATGAAGAATGCCATCGCCTCTTTTTGTGCCTGACGTCTTCCTATATGGTGTGGGTGTTCACGACGCTGTTCTATGGGTAAATGTGCATCATCTGGATGATACAACCAACGAGCGCCACTAACTGAAAGATATGTGCAGGGCGGATGAGCTACCATCAAATCCCACTTTTCACCTTCAGGTAAAAAATACTCTTCACCTGATTCTAAATGACCACCATGATTATGTATCACTTCAAAACAATCATGATTGAAATGCCATTCAGGATGACCTCCGCTACATTCGAGAATATCACAACTAAACGCATTGTATCCTCTCTCGCGAAAAGCCTTACAAATGGCTTGACTTTCTTCACACGCAATTAGTATATTCATAAATTCTTGTGTTTATCTAATGTTTTTACAATTCCCCGCGCAATCCCTTGTGCGAATCTCACAGGAACAGCATTTCCTATCATTTTATAATTGTAAGGTGTACTTCCCAAGAATTGGTAGTCTATGGGGAAACTCATCAACATAGCTGCCTCTCGGATAGTAATACTACGTTCTTGCGCAGCATCAGGATGTATGAACATATATCCATCCTTACTAAGATGTGCCACCACTGTATGTGATGGTTTATCCCACTCAAGACTTTTATATTTTTGGTACAGAGTATCATGCCCCGTTTTCTTTTTGTAATAATCAATCATCTCCTGATGAGAAATATGATTAAAATTCCCCTCAACCCACTCACGAAAAATTTGTCGTTCTCTTTGCCCATAATTTCGAGCATCATGTTGGGTAATGTTAGGGTCTGTATTCTGCGTATAAGATTGAGTCATACGACCATGTTTGATCGGTTCTGCTAGAGGATACAGGGGTGGCATGTTGCCAATTTCGTCTTTTACAGTACGCTTGGGTGACTTACTTTTTTGCGAATCAATTCCGGTATATAATTCATCCAATGATAAAACAGAACCATGTTTTATTCCTAGAATTATAACACGTGGACGATTTTGTGCCACTTGGAAATCAGAAGCATCATACAATGCTGTTGGCAACATTTCTGGGGTTCGTATATCGTAACCTATTTCTAAGAAAGCTTCATATATACGTTTGGTAACATGATGACCACCTGGTTTTGCACTCAACAAACCACGAACATTCTCAAAAACGAAGGCATCAGGTTGAAATGCATCTACCACTTTACAAAAACTCTCAAAAAGGTAGTTTCGGTAATCATCTTTCATAGAATTTTTGTCAGTTGCTCGACCATGGATAGAGTAAGCTTGGCAAGGAGGTCCACCAATGATTAAATCGACCTTCCTTTTTCCAACAATACCACGCAATCCTGTAGCCATAGTCTCTATATGATTATTTGCGCCATATTGTTTTATAGATTCAGCAGACCAAGAGCCATTGATAAGTTCATCTGTTTTTTGAATATCAAACTGTATAACCTTCCTCATTGCTTCCTCTCTGGTATAATTCCAAGCTTGAACAAGACGATTTCGCAAGGTTGCAATCATCGGTTTCTCCCATTCAACATGAGCGAGAGCCTCATAACGCCCCGTTTGTAAAAAGCCTTCTGTCAAGCCACCACATCCGGCAAACAAATCTATGAATGTATATTTTTTCTTTGTCATCACTTTTTAGGCGGATAAGTGTAGGTTGTTGCTTTTTTCTCGTTCTCAATCTTACGATGGTCTTCGTTAGAAAACTCTTCTGGATAATGATAATTGAAATCCATAGTTCATTATTTTTTGTATTTGTTATCTAAAGCTGCGTTTGTTTCTGTAGTTGCCAATTCTTTGACCTTTTCTGAATACTCAAAGTCGGCATCATCATCAAAATTCTCATTACTTTGCCTCCTCATTTTCAATTGGTGTAATTCGGCATATGCGACGTCATCCGATTTAGCTTCCTGCTTTGCTTCGTTCCAAAGTCTTTCAAACTCCAAACACAATTGTTCTTCTATATAGCAATGTTTATTCAGAGTATGAATATGTTTCGTAAAGGGTAGCATCGGTTTAATAAGGTTTGCAACCTGAGACGCCGCAATTACACAAGACGCAATAAATGCTGATCTTGACTCGATAAGCCAACTAAATACAGCAAGGCAAGACAAACTAGTGGTAATCCAAGCAAAAACCTTATCTTGCTTGCGGAACTCTTTTACCGCATATGTCATGAGGTTTGCATTGTACAAACATTGCTCATATTCGGTACGGATATCTTGCTCTATCTTCTTTGTCTTTGCCATTGCAGGATAGTATTTTATTTAATGTCTATCGTCGCTAAACGCTTTCGTATAAGTCTTATTAACTACGCGGTCACGCATTAGTTTCATATCCGTAAAGTTACGTGCTATATTTTGCACTATTTCCATATAATTATCTTTTCCTTCCTTATCTATGTGATAAAATGGTTTAATAGACACACAATTTTTATGCTCAAATAAAGTATTTAACAAAGTCCTATCCGAATTCCCACACGAGTGCCCCATAATATAAATTTGGAATGGAGCTGAATCTATAAAAGTTAGTATTTTCTTATAGTTATCCGTTTCCAAATATCTAATTGATTTGAAATGGCTCAATAATGTATTGTCATTTTGATTCACAATCTGCTTATATTTCTCATCCAACTCATCACCATATCCAAATATAATAGGATTGCTATCATTTTTTAGTTTGCCATGAATGTAATTGTAACCAAAGCCATCGTAATCATCCCAATATTGCAATGCCGTTGATGTATAGTTAAAACTCAACAAATAGATTTGGTCTGGATATTTATGTGTGTGCAATATTTCTTCCGAAAAAATCATACTCTTTTGCATTTCTAAAGACTGTTTCTTATACATTTCCCTACATTGTGGAATAAAATCTCTCGTTTTCTTTGGTATTGCATATTGGACAAAGCGATCTTTCCATTGTTCGTCACTTGCGCGAAACCAATAGTCAACATGACTAACAAACTCTGTTCTTCCTTCTATAGAAATATCCTTTATATCTATTGGCTCGTATATTATTTCACGGATGAAAGGATTAAGCATACGTTCATCTATCTCTATCGTCAATAAATACTCAACCAATTTTCGTTGCAGGAACTCCAATTGCTCATTCAAACTCGAAATAGATTCCAAATATGTAAGAGATCCAGAAACCTCGCTTTTAAGTATTTTGTAATACTCGATTTCAATATCTACCCAATTCTTCGATTCTACACTATACATTATATTTGTAAAGAAAGGCTTCATTTCTAAAACAAGTAAGCCATTCCTCTGTAGTATCATGATTTTCTGCCATGGTGTTTTATTATCTAGGAGATCTTGGTGCTTTTTTGAGAATTGGATTATATCATCATACGACATCCCTGGAGAAAACCGAACAGTACACAAGTCATCTTGTGTGGTGTATCCGGATTTCAAATCGTTTTCTTGTAGGCGTTGCTCCCAATACCAATTTATAAAATCGCGGTAACTTGTTTTGAGCCCATGCGCCAAATCAAAACCATTCCCTATGAGTACAATTCTATTCATTCTCTATTCCGAGCCATTTATTTCTTCTCTTTAATTACTCCGTCATTCAGCACGATTAGTACATAGGCTGAGCAGGTTGGTCAGGATGGAAGATAACATTCAACGCTGTCTTGATTGCTATCAAATAATCATCTGCCTCTGTTTGCCCCACCCCCTCTGCTTCACAGGACTCAACTAACTCATGCGTGCGAGCATCTCTAAACTGCACAATGATAATTGTCGCATAAGAATCAAAACCAAATCCCCTTCGCCCTACATATCCAAACGATGCTACCAATGTTTTATCTGCCAACTCCGGATTAATGGACGGCAATATCGAATAGCCCTCCTTCATTAAATAACCGGCAATAACCTCTGACGGATTGACTGAAGAAGAGGGACCTGCCGTATACGTACTTCCAAGAAGCATCGGTTGACTGCTTGTGATGGTGCTCGTCGGAATGATATACGCATAGGTATAATCCCTAACAGAGCCATTCTTAATATGATTTGGCGCAACAGGCACGCTACATGAGCAAAACGCCATCGCAGCTATTACCAATGCAATTACTTTTCTCATATCTCGTTATATTAGTTTTTCAATATTAAATTTAATGCCTCTTCCCTTGAGTTCGGTTTCTCCGTCAAGCGGAGACACCAAGTATCAATTTAGTTAACACATCCACTTTCACTTTCCCCCTCACTCTCTCGACTCCCCTCGGCCTTGTTCACTTTTTTGTGAACATCACTATTTCTTCTCTTTAATTACTCCCTCATTCCACTCAATTAGAAATCCAAGGGGGGGCAATCTATTTATAAAAGCGATTTAGGTGCATTATATTCTAAATACTCGTCAAATGCTCTTTGCAAGACTTCTTGCGGAATAAGAGCCTGTTTGTATTGAGCAACCATAACAGGGCTCATACTGCGTGACAAAGCATATTCCACCACCATTTGATTAGCATCTTTACACAAAAGAATTCCAATAGAAGGTCCTTCTCCTTCTCTTTTCTTGTCTCTATCTAATGCTTCCAAATAAAATTCCAACTGTCCTAAATCCTTTGGATGAAATTTGCTTGATTTCAATTCTACCCCAACATAACAACGTAAAACACGATGATAAAATAATAAATCCAAGTGGTAAGTTTCTCCTCCTACTGATATTGGACACTCATCTTGTACAAACAAAAAATCTTCTTTACCTAACTCAAGAATAAAGTCACGCATATTATCCAAAATACCTCTATGGAGTTCGAGCTCATTATGGTCGGGAGGAAGACCTAAAGCATCTAACATCAAACGATCTTTAAAAATGGTAGGAGCGGTTGGATATAATTCTTTAAGTGTTTGAGATAGATTTTTCTTATCTCCTGCCAATAAGTTAGCATACGTGTTATTTTCAATACATGTATCCAGTTCTCGAGTATTTAGATTCTGTCGATTGGCATATATCATATAAAACAATCGTTCAGTTGGTAATTGGCAGCGATTAAGTAATATTACATGATGCGTAAAAGTGGTAAGTTTCAACACTTCTGGTAATTGTCCATTCGCTGATTGGACAAACTCACCCAATTGTCCATTCACTGATTGGACAAACTGATTGGAACTATACGTTTCATAGAAACGAACCATATTATAAAGGTTACTACGCCCATATCCGCGATAAGTCGGACGCTGTTGTTTAATATAGTCTGCCAAATCTCGAACTATCTTATCTCCCCATTTGCCATTTTGTATGCGCTGTGATATATATGACCCAATTTCCCAACATGTGATTAGATGCTCTTCATTTACACGTGCTAAAGCACGAGCCGTATGAACATCAATAATTGTGCATACTTGTTGAAACTCAGCATTAACTAATTGGTTCTCGTTGTTCATATTTCTATGTTTTATAATTTCCTATTTATTTTCCTATCACTTGCATTTTGTGACGGCAAAATTACAAAATAATTTGCATATATGCAAATAAAAATGCGACTTCCTCTCAGAAATCGCATTTTTAGTCCTCCGTCATTCCGCACAATTAGAAATCTAAGGGGTCTGCGCCGGTGGATGTGTCCTCTATACCTGCATTATTCGTGTAGAGGTAAATATACAAATCATGATTATGCTCCGCTACAGATACATCAAAATCGTAAGTAATATAATCTGATTGATCATTATCACCCTGTATGTTTTGTTGACTAATCACATTAGTGTTAGTCGTACCCT
>JAGHTR010000124.1 GCA_018065205.1 Candidatus Colicola caccequi | reverse complement strand
TCGCTTACGGTAGCCACTTCCGGTTTATCGGACGAATAAGTATAAGCAGCAGTCCAACCTGTTTGGTCGTTTGTAACGGATGTATTAGTAGTAGCACCTTTGAGAAGAGTTGTCTCGTCTGCCGTGAATCCAGTCATCTTCACCGGAGTGCGGTCATCAACAACACAAGAAGTGGTGTAGTTGGAGTAAGTTTTGCCACCCGTTGCTGAATAGGTAACATTAACAATATACATCTGCTCCTTATAGTTATCCGTATTAGAGAATGTTATTGTCACACTTGTACTACTTCCTGTCCAAACATTACTACTTAATGTACCGACATTAGCACTAAAATAAGTGTTTAGGTTTGAGTTTGTTGTAGAATTTTTCTTGAATTCAATCTTTGTGATAGGTTGACTATTTGTTGTGGCAAAAGTTACACTACTTGACGATTTATAAAATCTTAAGTCATTCCCATTGGTGGCATTATAGTTAATAACCGGCCAGTTAGACGTTCCTTTTGTTGCTGTTAATTGAATGGGTAAATCACCTATTTGATATGCGGTTCCATTAAGCGTTTGAGATGCAGTAACCCCCGCCTCAGCAATAATATCTTTGGTCACAGAAGTTGTTCCTCCTGCACTTTCATCAGCAAAGACGGCGTAGAATTTTATATCAGCAGATCCCATAGTTGGATTGGTAATATAATCGGGAGCAGTATCTTCACTCTTATAATCCTTATTAGCTTCCCCGACCCAACCAACAAAAACCTTATCACTACAAGTAGATGGAGCATCAACTTCCGTCGGCATATTAATCGCAGCACCTTCTTCAAGATATTGCTTGAAAGTTTCATTTTCCGTACCATTTACGTAAAAATGCGCATAATATTTTTGAGGAGCAGCAGTAGTAAAGTTTGTTCCTGCTTGGGGATCACTATCTTTCTTAGTTGTACTTGTTGACTTAGCAACAGATGTGATTTGGTAAGCATATTCTGTGCTTGGAGTTAATCCTGTAAGAGTGAACGAAGTTTCAGTCGTTTTGGATGTAGCGACTGTCCATGCGGCTGCACTTTTTACTTTATATTCCACTTTATAACCATCTAACTCAGAGTCAGAAATTCCAGTCCAAGAAATTGTAACAGACGTTGCGCTTGGAGTACCTGCACTTAAATTTGATACTTGATCAAGAGCGGTTTTAGTGGAAGCGGCAGCAGTATATACCGTAGTAGACGCAATACCCGTACCTGTCCCTGAACCAGCTGAGTAATAAATGCTTTTTATCGTTTTACTCGCATTGGCATCACTTATTGTTAGAGTGCAGTCCGTTGTTGATATTCCTGGAGTAAAGGTAGCAGTTTGTTTTGTATTGTCAGTAAAAGTTACTTCAATGCTAAAAGATTTATTAGATTTTGCCAAAGCGTTAGTAACTATTTTTGATGCCACAACTTTACCATCGTCGGATAACGTTAGCGTAGCATTACCTGCACTCTTGCCTGAACTCAGATGCAGTCCATTGGTGCGTGCATATGCATAACTATTGGCAGACAAAGTGGCAAAAGAGCCATCCGTTCCATCTTTGTCTTTTTGAGTGGCAATAGATGGGGTTGCTGTTCCAGAATCAGATGTTCCTTTTGTATAAGTAATAGTATAAGCCACTTCATCTTCTCCCCATACATTGACACTCATCAGCATCACGAGGAGGAGGGTGAGGGCCTTAAGGGAGGTTAAACACTTGCGAAGATAGGGGGGGGTATGCCACTGCCCTATTCGCGATAAAAATTTGTTTTTCATACGCGTAATTTTTTTAAAGGGTTAATAATTTGGGTTAATTATTTTTTCGTATTCGTGTTTTAAGCAACTGTGGGTTACGACGGCAATCCCAAACGATAAGAATGTCACACACATTATTCTCATACATATAGACCACCTTATATCTTTTCTGAATAACGAGGAATCGATATTCATGTTTAGGGTTCTTGAAAGAAGTTTCAATTGCTCCCATCGAAGGTGTAAGTTCCAACAAGTCGGTCAATGAGAACATTTCCTCCATTAAATTTCGGGCGTACTCAATGGTAAACTGTGACCAATACTGAAAGATATTAAACACATCTTCCTGCGCCTCCAACGACCAGTTTACTTGTACCATGAGCGCACTTGAGATTTGAAATCAGCATTAGACTTACCATGATCACCAGCCATAGCTCGACTGGCGGCCGCCTCTACACGTTGCTGCGCCTCGGTAACAAGATATTCACACGGAGCAGGTGCACACATATTGACGACAAATGCATTGATTTGTTGCATTGCCTGAACATCATTTAAATAGGGTGATAAATTCTGCAGCAAAGCAGTTCTCATTTGGGTTGCGCTCATAATCGTATTTTATTTGTGGCTGCAAAGGTACAAAAAATATTTTATATCTGCAACTATTTAAGAAAAAATTTATTTGGTTCACGGTGCACGATGCACAATGCACGGTTAGTTTTCGTCTTTTAGAATAAAATTCATTTTATTGCATTTGTGACACTTTGCACAGAAAAGGGCGTTTTGAGTAGCAAAATGATAATCGCAATTTTGATAGTCATCCTTGCCTGACCCTTGCCTGACCGTTGCCTGATCCTTCCCTCATCTCAAAATATCAAAATGTCACAATTTTGGTAAATTTTGGTTACTACAAGGTCTTACATGGGAATACATTTTATGTAAATTCGGCTGCAAAGTTACAAAAAGGAAATGATATATGCAAGAAAAAGTTATATGTTTTTGAGCATAATTTGAATTTTTGTCTCCCGCAGACTACGCAGACTACACAGAAATTATTTTCTTATTAATTTATTGATTTTCTATTGTATCAGTAAGCAAGCTTCCTATCCAATATCAAACTCAACAAATAACCAGAGCTAAACGCTCTTACAACGCTAATACGTTGTTAATAAGAAAGGCGCAGAAGAACGGAGATTCCGGAATGGTAGTCCTCGTCCTTATTAAAATACGCAAGGATTTGCTTTTTTTAGGCTAAACAGCAGACGCCTTTCAATAGCCCTGTTTTATCTTCTTTTTATGAGTAAACTCCTAACAGAAGACAAAAACACGTCTATTTAGATAGATAAATCTATCTTTTTGCCTAAAAAATGCAAATAAATTTGCGTATTCCAAATTTTTGTTGTACCTTTGTCACCAAATTTGGATTTTCCAAAAAATTATATGTTTAACCAGGTCTTTGAGCAAGGAGAAAAGGAATTAGTATCCCCGAGTCCAGGGCCACAAATCACAACAACAATGAAACCTACTCATATCGAGCATTTAGGAATCGCTGTAACAAGTTTAGAAGAGGCAATGCCTTTCTTCGAGTTTTTAACCGGTAACAAGTGCTACTCCATTGAAGAAGTAGCCGACCAAAAAGTGCGTACAGCATTCTTCAAAGTCGGACAAACTAAGATTGAGCTGTTAGAGCCCACTTGCCCCGAATCAACTATCGCTAAGTTCATCGAGAAGAACGGCGGCCGCGGCGGCGTACATCACGTTGCCTTCAACGTAGAAAGTGTAGAAGAAGCCCTCAAAGAGGCAGAAGCTGCCGGCATCCAACTGATTGACCTCAAGCCTCGCAAAGGTGCAGAGAACCTGATGATTGCTTTCTTGCATCCGAAGAGCACGAAGGGAGTGCTGACAGAAATTTGCGAGCAGCCGTCGTCGTCGTCGGAGCAATAATTTCGCAAAGGTTGATTGCCACTCCGTTTAATCAACAGGCGAATTATGCTCCTCCTCTCCTCATCGGTGCAAGCACCTCTTCGGGTAGAGAGAATAGTGCGAAGGCGCACTTATGGTACATATCAGCCAAGAAAGAAGAAACGAGAAACAAAGAAAACTAATTTAGAATTATGGATTCAGAGAAAATGCAAAAGCTCGTGGATTGCCGCGCCAAGGCTATGGCCGGAGGCGGAGAAGCAGCCGTAGAAAAGCATCATGCTAAAGGTTGCTACACTTGCCGCGAGCGTATCAATATGCTTCTGGACGAAGGTTCGTTCGAAGAAGTTAATATGTTCCTTACCCACCGTTGCCACGACTTCGGAATGGATAAGAAAGTGTTCCTGGGTGACGGCGTAGCTGTTGGTTCAGGTACAATCGATGGCCGTTTGGTATTCGTCTTTGCTCAGGACGCAACCGTTATTGGTGGTTCGCTGAGTGAAACAATGGCCCTTAAGATATGCAACGTCATGGACCAAGCCATGAAATTAGGTGCACCTATCATCGGTTTGAACGACTCCGGTGGAGCACGTATTCAGGAAGGTGCTTGCGCCTTAGCCGGTTACGCAGAAATCTTCGAGCGTAACATCCTGGCTTCCGGTGTAGTTCCTCAAATCAGCGTTATCTTTGGCCCCTGCGCCGGAGGTGCCGTATATAGTCCTGCATTGACCGACTTCATCATGATGACCGAGCAGAACAGTTATATGTTCATTACCGGTCCGAAGGTAGTTAAGAGTGTAACAGGTGAAGATGTAACCGTAGAACAATTAGGTGGCGCTAAGATTCACGCCAGCAAGTCCGGTGTTACTCACTTTGTAGCTCCTACCGAAGAAGAGGCTATGGCTATGGTTCGTAAACTGGTTAGCTTCATTCCACAAAACAACATGGAGGAGGCTCCTATTGTTCCCACCAACGACGACCCAATGCGAATGGAAGACGGTCTGAACGACATCGTTCCTAACGATCCTAACAAGCCATACGATATGCACGAAATCATCAACCTGATTGTAGATGATGGTGATTTCTTTGAAGTGCATAAAGACTATGCCAAGAATATTATCTGCGGTTTTGCTCACTTCAATGGCCGTTCCACAGGTATTATTGCCAACCAACCAAGTTGGTTAGCCGGTGTATTAGACTGCGATGCCAGCCGTAAAGCTGCCCGCTTCGTACGCTTCTGCGACGCCTTCAACATTCAGATTCTGACCCTCGTAGATGTTCCGGGCTTCTTATGCGGTACGGGACAAGAGTACGCAGGTATTATCGATCACGGAGCTAAACTGATGTTCGCATACGGCGAGGCTACCGTTCCTAAGGTTACTATTACTATCCGTAAGAGCTACGGTGGAAGTCATATCGTAATGAGCTGCAAACAACTCCGTGGCGATATGTGCTACTCATGGCCAAACGCAGAAATCGCCGTTATGGGTGCCAGCGGTGCCGTAGGCGTGCTGCAAGCTAAAGTGCTCAAGACGATTGAAGATCCTGAGGAGAAAAAGAAATTCATTGCCGAAAAAGAAGCAGAGTATAAGGATCTGTTTGCCAGTCCTTATCAAGCCGCTAATCGTGGTTATATCGATGACGTTATTGAACCGCGCACCACTCGCGCACGTATTATCAACGCCTTTGAGAAACTGCAAACAAAGCGCTTGACTAACCCTGCAAAGAAACATTGTAATCTGCCCTTGTAATTATGACATTTATTGCATTAACCCCAACGGGGGCAGAATGGAGTTTTATATGGATGGTTACTATACTGGGCTTCTGCCTAGTGCTGGTGCTGTTGTTCATCTTTGTGTACATCATGAAGGGCTTAGGCTGGATTATGCGTGATCGCAGTCAAGACGCCCCCAAGGCACCGGTGCAAGAGGCAAAGCCGGCTAAGCAACCAACGGCATCCGAGGCAGACATGGCCGCTGTAGCAATGGCGCTGTCGCTCTACTACGGGGTGCATGATATAGAGGCTCCTAAATTAACAATCAAAGGTCATACCTCTGCTTGGAATGACAAAATTTTTGGAATGAATAATATTTAACGTAAACGTAAACGCAAACGTAAACGTCGTCGAGACAGTAGGATCGTAAAGATTGATTGCCGCAAGGCTTAATCAATAGACGACCTAAGTCTCTCCTCTCCGAAAAACCTCTCACGAGCTTTTTCGGGGGAAGGATAAAAAAAGGACGGAAAGAAACTAATTAATTACAACAATGAAAGAATTTAAATTTAAAATCAACGGTGTGGACTATACCGCATCCGTGGAAGAAATAGAAAACGGCAAAGCCAATGTAACCGTTAACGGTCAGACTTACCAAGTAGAAACCGAGAAGAAAGTAGCTGCGCCTAAGGCTGCCCCTGTTGCACCTAAGGCTGCTCCTGCTGCCGCTCCTGCCGCTGCTGCTGCAGCTGCTGCCGCTCCCGTAGCCGGTGGAGCCAAAGTGGTTAGTCCCCTACCCGGTTCCATCATCAAAGTATTGGTAAGCGAAGGACAAGCCGTTAAGAAAGGTGATGTTCTCTTGCAACTCGAAAGTATGAAAATGGCCAACGATATCGCAGCAGAAAGCGATGGTACAGTTAAACAAATTTGCGTAACTGCCGGTCAAACAGTTATGCAGGATGATGTGCTTGTAGTTCTTGGCTAATCATGGATGGTCTGTTTGAATTTTTCCAGTCAATGGGATTTATGCAGATAACGTGGCAGCAGGGTCTGATGCTACTTATCTCCTTCTTCCTGTTGTACTTGGCTATCAAGAAACAATACGAGCCGTTGTTGCTCTTGCCTATAGCCTTTGGTATGCTCCTTACCAACCTGCCGATGGCCGGCATGTTCCATGAGGAGTTATGGGCAGCGTTTCTTGATCCAGCTTCCGATGCCTACCATAGTTACGGAGCCATTCTGAAGAATGCCGGACTATTGGACGTTATGTATATAGGTGTAAAAGCGGGATTGTACCCCTGCTTGATTTTTATCGGAGTAGGAGCAATGACGGATTTCGGTCCGCTTATTGCCAACCCCAAGAGTTTCCTGTTAGGAGCCGCAGCGCAATTAGGCATTTTCGTTACATTCCTTTGCGCTAACGCTGTAGGTTTCACCCCTTCCGAAGCCGGTAGTATAGGTATTATCGGTGGTGCAGATGGTCCTACCTCTATCTTCCTGACCAGTAAACTGGCACCTCACTTGTTAGGTCCTATCGCCATTGCTGCTTATTCGTATATGGCACTCGTTCCTGTTATTCAGCCGCCCATCATGCGTTTGCTGACTAACGAGAAAGAACGTAAGATTAAGATGAAGCAGTTGCGCAAGGTGAGCAAGACCGAGAAGATTGTCTTCCCCATCATCATTACGGCTATTGTGGCCCTGGTATTACCTGATGCTGCTCCGCTAATCGGATGCTTGATGTTAGGTAACCTGATGAAGGAATGCGGTGTAGTAGATCGTTTGAGTCAAACAGCTCAAAACGCCTTGATGAACATCGTGGTTATCTTCCTTGGTCTTAGTGTAGGAGCTACCGCTACCGGTGTTACTTTCCTGAGTGTAAAGACATTACTCATCTTAGGTATGGGTATCGTGGCTTTCTCGTTAGGTACCGCCGGAGGAGTGTTGCTGGCTAAGTTCATGAACCTCTTTAGTAAGGATAAGATTAACCCACTCATCGGTTCCGCCGGAGTGAGTGCTGTGCCTATGGCAGCTCGTGTTAGTCAGATGGAAGGTGCCAAAGCCGATCCGTCTAATTTCCTACTGATGCACGCTATGGGTCCCAACGTAGCCGGCGTAATCGGCAGCGCTGTGGCTGCAGGTATATTACTTACTATGCTTGGATAACACATGAAAGTAACAAAGAAAATAGTACTTGAGGAACGAGACATGCCTACTCAATGGTATAACATTGTAGCAGACATGCCTCAGCCACCTCAACCTATGCTTGATCCCAAGACTCGTAAACCGATTACCGCAGAGGATTTAACTCCGCTATTCTCGGAGCAGTCGGCTTGGCAGGAATTAACAACCGAGCGGTTCATCGATATTCCTGACGAAGTACGTGACCTCTATCGTATCTGGAGACCTACTCCATTGGTTAGGGCAAGTGGTTTAGAGAAAGCATTAGATACTCCGGCTAAGATATACTTCAAGAACGAGAGTATTTCTCCGGTAGGTTCGCATAAACTCAACTCGGCTATTCCGCAGGCTTACTATTGTAAGCAGCAAGGTATTCGTCACATGACGACCGAAACGGGTGCCGGACAATGGGGCTCGGCCCTCAGTATTGCGTGCAAACACTTCGGATTGGATTTGACTGTTTTTATGGTTAACTCCAGTTACGAGCAAAAGCCTTACCGCAAATCGGTTATGCGCACTTACGGTGCAGACGTCATTCCTTCGCCCTCACCAGCCACTGAGGTTGGTCGCGAATTAAGGGAACGTTTTCCCAACACGCCGGGCAGTTTAGGTATGGCTATTTCGGAAGCGGTTGAATTGGCTCTTAACCAGCCTGATACACGATACGGAATAGGTTCCACTATGAACCATGTATGTATGCATCAAACCATCATTGGCGAAGAAGCTCGCAAACAGATGGAGATAGCCGGAGATTATCCCGATGTAGTCATTGGATGCTTTGGCGGAGGAAGTAATTTCTCCGGTATAGCCTTCCCCTTTATGAGGGATAACTTATGCAACGGCAAGAAGACACGCTTTGTGGCAGCCGAACCGGAAGCTTGTCCTAAACTTACTAAGGGACGTTTTGAGTACGACTTCGGAGATACCGAAGGCTTTACGCCACTCATTCCGATGTACACATTAGGGCACGATTTTGAGCCGGCCGCTATTCATGCCGGAGGCTTACGTTACCATGGTGCAGGAGCCGTTGTTAGTCAATTGCTTAAGGACCATCTGATGGAGGCTGTAGATGTGAACCAATTGGATTCGTTCAAGGCAGGTATATTGTTCTCACAAGTGGAAGGTATCATTCCTGCACCGGAATCCACCCACGCTATTTATGCTGCTATCCAAGAGGCTTTGCGTGCTAAAGAAGAAGGTGTTGAGCGCACTATTCTCTTCTGCTTATCCGGACACGGACTGATTGATATGGCTTCATATGATCGATACTTTGCAGGCGAGTTGAAGCAGTAAACTATGCGATTTAAGATTGTCACATTAGGATGTAAACTTAACTTTGCCGAGAGCTCAGCCCTCGGCAAAGTTTTGATAGACCGAGGTCATAGCCGCTGCAAAGCAGGCGAGACGGCAGATGTTGTTATTGTCAACACCTGTACGGTAACCGATACGGCGGACCATAAGGACCGGCAGGCTATTCATCGCATCAAGCGTGAGAATCCGCAAGCACGGGTGATTGTAACCGGATGTTACGCGCAACTTAAGCCACAAGAGATAGCCGACATGGCGGAAGTGGATCATGTAATACTGAAACGCCACGATATCTTTCAAGGTGCTTATTCGCGTGAAGACCGCACACGGTGTTTCTTAAAAGTGCAAGACGGCTGCAATTATTTCTGCACCTACTGCACTATTCCTTTCGCACGCGGACGCTCGCGCAATCCTTATATACGCGATATCGTGCGCGAAGCCCGGCAGGCATTGCATGACGGAGCCAAGGAGATTATCTTAACCGGCGTTAACATAGGTGACTTTGGTCGCAGCACCAATGAGCGTTTCATCGACCTCATTCGCGCCTTAGATACCATACCTGATGTAGAACAGAATTATCGCATCCGTATATCCAGTTGCGAACCTAATCTATTGACCGACGAGATTATTGATTTTGTAGCGCAAAGTAAACACTTTGCTCCGCATTTCCACATCCCTTTGCAGAGTGGCAATAACGAGGTGCTGCAGATTATGCATCGTCATTATACCCGCGAACTCTTTGCAGAACGCATTGAGCATATCAAACGCGTAATGCCGCATGCTTTCATTGGTGTAGATTGCATGGTAGGAGTGCGTGGCGAGACCGAAGAACGGTTTAATGACTATGTTGCTTTTATCCGGCAGTTACCGGTTAGTCAGTTGCACGTCTTTACGTACTCGGAACGCGCTAATACACGTATGTTAGAGATGGATTTATATGTTGTTCCGCAACAAGAGCGCGAACGGCGCAGCAAGGTGCTGCATGCCATTAGTGCAGACAAATTAGCAGCATTCTATCAGGCGCATAAGGGTCAATCGGGGTTGGTGTTATGGGAGAGCAAGAACGATCACGGTACTATGTACGGATTCACCGAGAACTACATCAAAGTGGGTGGTCCGTACGACAAACAAAAAGTGAATACATTTGAGCGTATCACGATATAAAAAAGGCTGTCGGTTGACAGCCTTATTTGTTATTAACAGTGCTTTCGCATAGTAGTGCAGCCTCTTTATCCGGCAGACACTCCAAGCCTTGCACCGGGATGATCTGAATAACCGATGCAATCGTATTGTAGAGAGCATCCATCATGGAAGGCAATATCTTCAGTCCACTGGAAGATGCTAACATATACGCATACGCTTCGGGCAAAGGTAAAGCATGGATGGCATTAGCCGGAGCTTGAGTCAGTTTAACAATACCTCCTACCGGCACTTCCCGATTGATATAACATGGCGTTTTGCCGCTCCATGGCGAACCATAAACACGCACTTCGTTGTTGGGCAATAGACGCACAACAGGATTATCGTCATTGAGCAACCAAGCATCCTTGAATGTCTCCAACCACAAGCGCGAGTGAGTAGATTTGCCGGTACCGGACCTGCCTAAGAAAAGGAATCCCTTGCCGTCCTTCACGGTAACAGAGGCGTGCATCTCCAACACCCCTTTATCTGCTGCGCTAAAGGCATAGATGAGCATCGCAGCATTATCAATAGCGAACTTGATTGCATTAGGGTCAGCCTGCAGTCGCACTTGGCTAAAGTCCGCACTAACACGCATAGTGGCGCAGATAGGAGAGGACTTGAACATAGCGATTTGAATCTGCCAATCCTGCTCAACATGATACACCTCTATGCGGGGCATATCGTCATCGGACGTGTCGGTAAAGACATGCTCCATGGTGGAATCTTGCTCCACTTCGCCGAGAACTAAGCGAAAGAGCATCGGTTCGATAGGTTGTTCTACGCGAAAAGGATTGTAGTTAGTAAGTAACTCCAGCACATCCGTTTCACCTTCAATAGAGAAACCCAATCCGGCTACATTATAATTTCTGCTTTCAACCATGAATCAATCGTTGCTTGTGAATCCGTAAGAGCCTGTTCGGGCGTTACTTCGTACTCCTCAGTCAGGTAATTCGCTAATTGTTGGGCATCAAAGTCCTGACCATCCATCACACGCTGCCATAGATAAGCAGCCGTCTCATTCATGGTAATCATGCGATTGAAGTTAATCTGCTCCAATCCTTCGCCCACCAAGATAAACTCATTTCCTAAGGGACGTAATTTGAATCCTTGTTTAATCTTCATATTATAATAATCTGGGTGTATGCCTATACACCTTTAGTAATATCCGTCTTATTGGCAATAGTGCCAGCCATAGTCGTCCCCGAGTAATCGGCTTACGATGCCCCTTGGGCGAGGTGATTTGCTGCACCTTAGCCAATACATCGCTGCGCAGGCAGTGCTCTTGACCAACTATGTTGCCATCACCCATCAGCGTAACTTGGTCGCCTTGCAAAGCAATCAGGCGATGCAGGACATAATGGTCCGGAGTTATTTGCGCCAGCACAATATCCCCTACCCTAAGTGTTTCTGCGGTAGAGAGAAGAACGCTATCTTGCCCGCCTTCGATAAACGGACGCATGCTGACTCCCGTCGGTGTAAAAGTAACACTTTTACCCTCGTGCAATAGGCGAACCATCTCAGGAATAAGCACCGTATTATCTACTAAATGGGGCATAATAAAACACTTTTTTCTAAAATTTGTTGCAAAGATACAAAAAAATTTTGATATTTCCATATTTTTTTGTAATTTTGCAGGCAAAATCAACATTTTTTTTAACACAACACATGAAGCGCATTTTGTTTCTCCTGGTTGCAGCCTCTCTTTTACTGGGGTGCAGACGCCAATCTTCCTGCGAATTGACTGTAGTTAATCCCATTATGCCTATCCACTATACGGGGGATGGTATGCATGTTTATTTGACGGATTACCTGCCTGAACTCACTTTTAACGAGCATATCCGCATTGTGACGGATGACCATTATCGGATATCTGCGTTTGCGCAAGGCGAATTAGACCTGTATGGGGATAATCAGTTGGGCAACTTGTCGGTATATGTAGATAGTGCTTTCTACTGCGATTTATGCGTTGTACCTCGTAAGAGTTTCAAGCCCGGTTTACGCACGATTGCCGTGAATGACACCACTATTCGTTTGGGTATTCAGGAGCATGGTCAATGGGTGACTAATCCTTTGCACGTAAGTGCTTATTACCAGAATGACTGGTTAGCCGGAGCCAATTTGGCTTTTCAAGCAGGAGATACGGTTTTTCAATTAGATATACGCGCTTTGAAGAACGAGAAAGGTCGTTCCTTTATTCGGGTCTATGCTGAGACCAACGATGTTATCTATAACGATGTACTTATTCCCATGCAGGATGGTCGGCCTATCCAAGACGCTACTATGCTGACGCGTCACGATGACCAAGCGCAAGTGCTATACTCCATTCTGATTGACCGGTTTAACAATGGCAATACCACGAATGATTGGAAGATCAACTCGCCCGAAGTGCTGGATGTAGTGGATTATCAAGGCGGTGATTTCAAAGGTATTACGAATAAGATTGAAGAAGGGTTCTTCGATAGTTTAGGCATTACGACGTTGTGGATTAGTCCTATTACGCAAAATCCTTGGGATGCTTGGGGCAAGTATCCGTTCAAGAACGGCAATAAATATGACCCATCCATGACCTATACTAAGTTCTCGGGCTACCATGGCTACTGGCCACTTTATACCACGGTGCTGGAGCAACGTTTTGGTACGGATGCTGAGTTGAAAGAATTACTGGCTACTGCCCATCAACATAATATCAATGTCGTATTGGATTATGTGGCTAATCACATGCATATAGATGCGCCCACTTATCAGATTCATCCTGACTGGCATACCGATTCGATTCTGCCGGACGGCCGTCGTAACTTTGAGTTATGGGACGAGGCTCGTCTCACGACCTGGTTTGATGTGCATATTCCTACGTTAGACTTAGAGCGCAAGGAAGTATGTGAGGCATTGACCGACAGTGCTTTATACTGGCTTGCCAACTACGATTTAGACGGTTTCCGCCATGATGCATGCAAACATATCCCTGAGGGATATTGGCGTATGCTGACTCATAAGATGGTAACACGCTTCCCGAATCGACATCTATGGATGATTGGTGAGACGTACGGTTCACCCGAACTGATTAACACCTACGTCAAGTCCGGCATGTTGAATGCGCAGTTCGACTTTAATGTCTATTTCACAGCCATCCATGCTTTTGCCGGAGATGGTTCGTTAGCCTCTATTCAAGACGTCATCCTGCAATCCTTATCCACCTATGGCGCTCACCATACAATGGGTAATATCAGCGGCAACCACGACCAGGCTCGTTTCGCCAGTTTGGCGGACGGCGCGGTGCGTTTTGACGAAGACCCCAAAGAGGCAGGCTGGACGCGCAATGTTACGCCTGCATCGGACTTGGCTTATACACGTGCCATCCAGTTGGAAGTGCTTAATCTGACTATTCCCGGTGTACCTTGTATCTATCAGGGTGATGAGTATGCCGAGATTGGAGCAGGAGATCCTGATAACCGCCATCTGATGCGCTTTGACGGACTGAACGATAATGAGCAGACGTTCCGTAAAAAAGTAGAGCAACTCATTGACTTGCGCCGTCAATCCATGGCACTCATGTATGGCGATTTCCTGCCTATCTACGCAGACGAGAACACATTAGAGTACGAGCGCATCTATATGAATGAGCACGTACGAGTTAAGATTATACGCGACCAACAAAGTGAAATTGAAGTTTGGTACGAATAAAATAACCCAAATGTAACATTATGAAAAAAACTCTTATTTTTGCACTGGGTCTGTTGGCCCTTACCGCATGCTGCAAGAAGCAGCAATGCTGTCATGAACTGCGTCATACCTGCTGGGCTTATGACGCTACTATTTATGAACTTAACACTCGCCAATTAACTCCGGAAGGCACTTTTGCTGCAGCCGAGCAAGTGCTGCCAGACATGAAAGAGAACGGCATTGATATCCTTTGGATTATGCCATGCCAGCCGATTGGTATGATTACTCGTAAAGGCACGTTAGGCAGTTACTACTCTATCAGCGATTACTGCGCTATCAACCCTGAGTTTGGTACAATGGAAGACTTCAAGCATTTCCTGAATACGGCTCACGAATTAGGTTTTAAGGTTATCTTGGACTGGGTAGCCAATCATACCGCTCCGGACCATGCATGGACTCAAAACGATGGCTGGCACTATCGCGACAGTTTAGGTAACCTGATGGTGCAATACGACTGGACCGACATCTCTAAACTTAACTATGAGAATGCCGATATGCGTGCTGCCATGAAGCAAGCCATGCGTTTCTGGTTAGACAGTGTAGGTATAGATGGCTTCCGCTGCGATGTAGCGGGCGAAGTCCCCACCGATTTCTGGAACGATGCCATGGGTGAACTTAAAGCGGAGCATCCTGCTATGTTCACGCTTGCCGAGAACGAAGACAAGGCTCAGGAACTGACCGAAACCGCTTTTGATATGTATTATGGTTGGACGCTGCACCACCTGATGAACGATGTGGCTCAAGGTAAGCAAGGTGTAGAGGCTTTGTGGAACTATTTCGCACAATGCGATACCACCATCCGTCCCGAGGCTATCCGTATGAACTTCACCAGCAACCATGATGAGAACAGTTGGAACGGTACCGAATACGAACGTATGGGTGATGCTGCAGATTTATTTACTGCCTTCACGTATGTGGTGCCCGGTATGCCTTTGATTTATACGGGTCAACCCAGTGGCAATAACCACCGTTTGGAGTTCTTTGAGAAAGACATGATTGATACGCTGATGCTGAATAACGGCAAGAAGACCGAACTCTATCAGAAGCTCAACACACTGCGTGCCGACAACCGCGCCTTATGGAGCAATGAGTTGGGTGCACCGATGGTACGTATCGCCTGCGATAACGAAGCTATCTTTGCTTGCGCTCGTCAGAAAGTTTGCCACAAATGCGGCGACAACACCGTGATTGC